>DASPNN010000534.1:0-2109 GCA_035626495.1 Chryseosolibacter sp. | reverse complement strand
CGATGTGCCCTTGTTTAAGATGCGGTTTGCCCTTTCAACACATTTCTCATTGACGATCCAGACCCCCAGTCCTGCGGGAAGACCAAATCCCTTCTGCACGGAAAAGAACACAGTGTCTACGTGGTTGAAGTTCAGTTCCGGGTAGGGGAGAGACGATACCGCATCGACGGCTACGAGGGCACCTTTGTTTTTCTCGTGTATTGTATGAATATAATCCAGGGGCAGCGAGACGCCCGTGCTTGTTTCATTGTGTGTGATCGCAATGAGTTCAGCGTCACCAGCGACGAACTCGCTACCGAACCCGCTTCCCTCCGGTGCTTCGACCTTTTCTGCATTTCGACTGAGCTGACGTGCGATCTCGTAAAACCGCTTCGAGAATGAGCCGTTCACCAGGTGCAGGGACTTTTTTTCGACAAGGTTTTCAATGATGCGCTCCCAGATCTCGGTAGCAGAGCCGGTAAAAAAAATATGGAAGCCATCGGGAACGTTCAGCAGCTGTCGCAACCCTTCTGTGGTTTCCAAAAAAATTTTTTCGAAAGCCTTGCTGCGATGGGATAAGGATGGAATTTGTTCACGGAACGCGGTGCGCGCATGATCCGGCACCGTAAAGTACAATTGCGAAGGACCTGGAGTAAAATTTGCGGGTGTCATAAATGCCGGTGCAAAAGTAAAATTTGCTTACGGAAAAAATACTGTTTTATCAACATTGATGCGAAATAGTGTTTTGAATATGTTCGCAGTAAGAAATTCCCATTCGGATTTGGGACACGTTTGCTGAACCTAACAAATTAAACAATACCGAGTAAAGCTCGCGTTCAAAACCAGGCCTCAGCCCGCCCCGTTTTCGGGATCGGGCCCTCGCCCAAAAAGCAGGTTAACAGAAGAAGGTTGCGGATGAAAGCAGCTCAAAACTTGTCTTTATGGGGTTCAGAAACACCTCGCCAAATCCGGTGGGTTTTTTTATTGCATAGCCGCTTCGGCTGTCGTTCGGGCCAGCATCAATACAGAATCCGGAACTTGATCGTGTGATCAATTCCACGCAATTCCTTGATCACGTCCTTATCGTACTCCTTGTTAATGTCGGTGATCACGTACCCGATAGTCTCGTTTGTCTTCAGATACTGACCGACAATATTGATCCCATGGTCGGCCAGGATTTGATTGATCTTTGCAAGGATGCCCGGCACGTTATTGTGAATGTGGATTAGCCTGTGCGCATTTTCCAACGTGGGCAGCGTCAGGTTCGGAAAATTTACACTGTTTGATGTGCTGCCGGTGTTGATATAGTCCATGATCTTTACCGGAACAAAATTGCCGATATTCTCCTGGGCTTCTAGCGTACTGCCGCCGATGTGCGGCGTGAGGATCGTGTTTGGCAATCCACGCAATTCGGATACAAATTCTTCGTCATTGCTCACCGGCTCATAGGGAAAAACGTCGATCGCTGTGCCCGCCACCTTGCCGCTGGCAATGTTTTCACGCAACGCGTGGATATCGACAACGTGACCCCGGCTGAGGTTGATGAAAATAACACCCTTTTTCATCCAACTGAATTCGCGTTCGCCGATCAGGTTGGTATTCGATGCCCGGCCGTCGACGTGTAACGATATCACATCGGATTGTTCGAGCACTTCTTTCATCGTCTTGCACTTCACGGCGTTACCGAGCGACAAACGTTCCTCGGTATCGTAGTACAGGACCTTCATGCCCAGCGCTTCAGCAATCACCGACAGTTGCGTGCCGATGTTACCGTAACCGATAAGCCCGAGTTTTTTTCCGCGTATCTCGAAACTGCCTTTGGCCGATTTATCCCATACGCCCTTGTGCATCTTTACCGATTTGTCGACAATGTTGCGCATGAGCATGATCATTTCAGCAACAGCGAGCTCGACGACCGAACGTGTATTGCTGAAAGGGGCGTTAAAGACCGCAACGCCTTTTTTTGTTGCTGTTTTCAGATCGATCTGGTTGGTGCCGATGCAGAACGCACCAATTACCATTAACCGGTTAGCATGTTCAAGTACCTTAGCGGTCACCTGCGTTTTCGAGCGGATCCCCAGCACGGAAACGTTTTTGATCCGGGCGCAAAGCTCTTCTTCCGTCATAGCC
>DASPNN010000533.1:0-6719 GCA_035626495.1 Chryseosolibacter sp. | reverse complement strand
GAAGGACCTGTCACTTCCAAACCTCACCCATCATGGAGAACTCAGCAATGCGGAGGTCAGGACAATCTTGCCTCATGCTCACCTTGGCATCTCGTTCCAGCGTGACACCGAGATCAGCAAAAACTCGTTTCCAAGCAAAGTGTTTGAGTTTATTGGAGCGGGAATTCCCTCGATCATCACCCCCATCAGCGAAGCAGGTGATTTTGTAGACGAGCATCAGCTCGGTTTCCAGTTTAATCCAGATGAAAAGCGCAGAATTTTTGAAGCTATCAGAAGGCTTGCAACGGATGAGGCTGAATATCAGCGCTTCAAACAGAACGTGTTGGCTGTCCGCGACAGCCTATCTCGCAAAAACGCTTCCGAGGATTTCTCCAGAAAGTTACACCACCTTATTGAGAGCCAGGCCACCAAGACCAGCAATGGCCTCACGCCATCAAACGCAGCTTAGCGACCTCTACTTTTCAAAATGAGTCGAGTTGAAAGAAAACAAAAAATTAAAAAAATAGTTGGATTCATTAAATTTAGCGCCTGACAGCGAATATGTATGGCCATTCACTTAGCAGCTGCTATAACGTCTTTTGTCATCTCCTTTTTGATCGTCCCGGTCATTATTAAGTATTCTTTAAGACGCAATCTTGTTGATATTCCGGGACGAAGAAAGATTCACAAGAAGGTTACGCCATCCATGGGCGGAATCGCCATCTTCTGCGGCTTTTTTATCTCAACATTGATCTGGATCGAGTTCCAGTATTGGGGTGAAATAAAATTCATCCTTGTAGCGCTGTTTGTAATTTTTTTTATCGGGGTCAGGGACGACCTGGTTCCGTTGCGCGCAATGGTTAAGCTGCTGGGCCAAATCATGGCCACGTGCTTGCTCATCTTCCTGTTCGACCTGCGCCTCAAAGGCTTGTATGGACTGTTCGGAATCTATGAGTTTCCCGACGTCGTTAGCTATGTGCTCACGATCATAACAGTTATTGCTATCACGAATTCTTTCAATCTGATCGATGGCTTGGACGGCCTTGCCGGAACGATAGCGAGCATTGCATTGACCTGCTTTGGAAGCTGGTTCTTTCTGATCGGTGAACACATTTTTGCCATATTCGCTTTTACCATGCTTGGGGCAATACTTGCGTTCCTGATATTTAACTGGGAGCCATCTGAAGTGTTTATGGGGGACACGGGCGCGCTGGTGATAGGGATGACGTTGGCGATCCTGACCATCCACTTCATTAACACGAATTACAACTTGCCGGACGGAGACCCCTACAAGTTTCGGGCGTCGATTGCCACGGCGGCCTGTTTCATCATGACTCCGCTTGTTGACACGTCCCGGATCATCATCCTTCGCCTTATCAAGCGTCAGTCCCCTTTCAAACCCGACAAAAGTCACATCCACCATGCGATCATGCGCCTTGGGAAATCCCATAGCCAAACAACGATAATCCTGGGAGTCGCCCAGGCGTTCTTTGTTGCCAGCGCCATCGTGCTGAAAAATGCTTCGGAATGGGTTGTGTTATCGGGGGTCATCATCACGTCGATGGCGCTAAGCGTATTTCTCGACCGCTTAATTCTCAAAAAACTCTAGGCTTCATTCTAAAATTAGGTTAACTACAAAGGGCATGCGTATTCCTTTTATTAACCTTAAGGCGCAATACGATATGATCAAAGCTCATGTCGATCAGGCCATCCACAAAACGTTGGATGAGTTCCGCTTCATTGGAGGCAGCCAGGTCAAAGCATTTGAGGAAGCGTTTAGCAAATGCATTGGCGTCAACCATGCAATCGCGCTCGGAAACGGCACTGATGGGTTATTTGTCGCCCTGAAAGCCGTTGGTGTCGGGCCCGGCCATGAGGTGATCACCCCTGCCTGGAGCTGGATCTCCAGCGCAGAAACAATTTCGCTGTGCGGCGCGCGGCCAGTCTTCGCCGATGTTGACCCCACCTACCTGACTATCGATCCTGAGAGTATTGAAAGGAGAATCACAAAAAAAACCCAGGCAATCGTTTGCGTTCATTTATACGGCCAGGTCGCACCCCTCGAAATCCTCGGGGAGATTTGCAGACGCCATAAACTTGCCCTTATCGAAGACTGTGCCCAAGGTCATTTAACCCGTGCCGGTTCCGCCTATGCAGGTTCAAAGGGCGACGTTGCCGCTTTCAGCTTTTATCCAACCAAGAATCTCGGTGCGTATGGCGATGCGGGCTGTGTCACGACCAATGATGCCGCGATGGCTGAACGCATGCGGCGCCTTGCCAACCATGGCGCCCTCAACAAAAACGATCACCTAATTGAAGGGACAAACAGCCGCATGGATACACTACAGGCCGGAATATTGCTGGCTAAGCTGCCGTTTCTTCAACAGTGGACGGATGGGCGTATTCGGAATGCCAACCTCTATTCGGCACTCTTGAAAGATGTCCCGCAGCTAAAAACCCCGGCAGTCCGGCCATCGTCGGTTCATACCTTCCACCTTTATGTGATCCGTTGCCAGCGCCGCGATGATTTGAAAATGCATCTGGAACGCCACGGCATCGAAACCATGATTCACTATCCGAAAGCCTTGACCAGCCTGCCGGCCTATGCCTACCTGCACCTGAGTTATCAGGATTATCCCGTGGCCAGTCAATTGGAAAATGAAGTCTTATCTTTGCCAATATACCCCGAGCTCGAGCAGGAGGAAATCCGTTACATTGCTGAAAAAATACAGCTTTTTTATAATGGATGATTCAGCAGGTGTTGCGTGCGCGGGTTTCGCGTAATTTTGATATTGAAATTCTTAAAATGGACGAAAAAATAAAGGTATTGCTCGACGAGGTATCCCAATTCAAGGCCTCGACCAAACAGGAGCTGGAAAACTTCCGCCTTAAATTCATTAGCAAAAAAGGGCAGATCGCTGAACTGTTTGAGGATCTTAAAAAAATGCCTTCCGAATTGAAAAGACAGGTCGGCAAAAACCTCAACGACCTTAAACAGGCCGCAGAAGGCAAGTTTGCCGAGATGTCGGAAAGATTGGAAGAAGCAACCAACGAGGATGTCCGCCTCGACCTGACCCTTCCTGCGGTGCCTAATAAAATCGGCAACCTGCATCCATTGACCCTGACCAAGCTCCGGATCATCGAGATCTTCGAACGGCTGGGTTTCAATGTGGCCGATGGCCCCGAGATCGAAGACGATTGGCATAACTTCTCAGCGTTGAACTTTCCGGAAAACCATCCTGCCCGTGAAATGCAGGACACATTTTTCATTGAAAAAAACCGCGGCGAAGGCGGCGACATGCTGTTGCGTACCCATACTTCCAATGTCCAGATTCGCTTGCTCGAAAAGCAAAAGCCGCCGGTGCGTGCCATCATGCCCGGCAGGGTGTATCGTAACGAAGCTATATCGGCACGGGCCCACTGTTTCTTTCATCAGGTCGAGGGACTTTATGTTGACCGGAATGTCAGCTTCGCGGATCTGAAACAAACGCTGTTTCACTTCGCCAAGGAAATGTACGGGAAAGACATCAAGCTCAGGCTGCGGCCATCGTTTTTTCCTTTCACTGAGCCGAGCGCTGAAATCGATGTGACGTGTCTGATATGCAAAGGGGAAGGTTGTGTCGTATGCAAGCGCAGCGGGTGGGTGGAAATCGCCGGCTCGGGTATGGTACATCCAAACGTGCTCCGGCATTGCGGGATTGACCCCGAAGAATTCACCGGGTTCGCTTTCGGTATGGGCATTGAACGGGTTGCGCAGCTACGCTACCAGGTTAACGACCTGAGACTATATTCTGAGAACGACATCCGCTTTCTGAAACAATTCCACACCGAGGGCATCGCATGACGATCGATTCGATAAAAACAATTGCGATCATTGGTGCCGGCACCATGGGCCAGGGTATCGCCCAAGTGTGCGCCGCGGCGGGTTTCAAGGTGCTGATCTACGACGTTCAATCCGAAGTGATCACGAAAGGAATTTTGTCCATCCGGAAAAACCTTGACGGACTCGTGACCAAAGGGAAAATTACCGCGGCCGAACGCGATGCAACGGACAGTCATATACAGGGCGTCGCAGACTTCCGCCATCTGCAGGTGGACCTGGCCATAGAGGCCGTAATTGAAAAACTCGAGGTCAAGCAGAAAATTTTTGCGGAGCTGGAGAAAAACAATGCTAAAGATTGCATTCTCGTCAGCAACACGTCTTCTATTCCCATCACCCAAATTGCCGCATCCCTCAAATATCCCGAACGGTTTGCCGGTCTGCATTTTTTCAACCCGGCGCCAGTCATGAAGCTGGTCGAAATCATCCAGGGGGCTTCGACGACCGCCGAGACCATCACCACGCTGCGGCAACTCTGTACAAAATTGGCTAAGGTATCAGTGATTGCACAAGATTCGCCGGGCTTTATCGTTAACCGTGTAGCCAGGCATTTTTATGTAGAGTCGCTCAAGATACTGGAAGAAAATGTCGCCGACTTTAAAACGATCGATCTTCTGATGAAATCCACCGGATTCAAGATGGGCCCATTTGAGTTGATGGATCTTATCGGTGTTGATACGAACTTCTCAGTCACCACCTCGATCTACAACGCATTCCATCAGGATCCGAAATTTCGCCCCAGTCGCATCCAGCAACAAAAAGTCGACGCCGGTCACCACGGCCGCAAGACCGGTAAAGGTTTTTACACCTATTAGAATTAGAAATATTAGAAATTGGAAATTAGAAAATTGGAATCCGCCCCGAGACGTGCGCTGCTATGTGTGGCGGTATTGGCGTTTGTGTTGTCAACATGCACTCCGGAAGTCACCGATGACCCCATCCCATTCATCGCCTTTGCTCCCATTCACATAAATCTGAACTTGCCTGAGTACCAGGCATTGAAAACCGCCGGTTTCGTCTACGTCGATGGAGGTGTACGTGGCATTCTCGTGTACCGTCAAACAACGACCGACTACAAAGCGTATGAACGGAATTGTTCTTTTCAGCCGAACGAAGCGTGCGCTACCGTCGAGATGCATTCATCTACCCTGTACATGACCGATCCATGTTGCAATTCTACTTTCAACGTTTCCAGTGGCGAACCGCAGGGAGGCCCCGCCTGGCGACCCTTGCGCCAATACAATACGATTCTGTCCGGAACGGAGCTGACGATCACCGACGACATAATAAATTGATCAGGCCATAACATCGCGCAAGACCTGCAGTGATTTCATTTCTCGCATGGAGTCAAAATGCCTCAAATAAAAATCGAGAATGAGGTCGAGTAACCCACGCCGCTGTGCGTTGGACATTTTAATGTTATTGGAATAGTCCGAAACCAGCAGTCGATCGAGCAGCTGCTCGCTGACTTCATCGGCGGCACGCCCGCCGACCAGCTCATTCACACTTTGAACACCAAAGCCCAGGTAGTGACTGAGCCTCAGCATGAATTGGAGGTGGTAATTTTCAAAGTCACCATTCAATTTATCCAGTGTGATGAGTGAGTTAAGAATGAACTCGAAGATTTCCCGGGCATGAGTTTCCTCCTTGACGGTTTTATTCAACAGCTCGGTAAGGAACATTGCGATTGCCGATTTCCGCATGTCTGTTGTCAGCGTGGCGAACGGATAAAGGCACTGCACTTCGCGAATGCGTTCAATATTCGCCTGTGGCCGGTGGTAGACGACCAGGTTGAGCAGGGTAAGCGGCTGGAACAGGGCGATCTTGTTCGTTTTGGAGTGCTTGGTGCGCACACCGTTGACAATATAACTCTGCAACCCGAACTCGTCTGTGAAGATCGTTACGATGATAGAAGTTTCCCGGAACCGGGTAAACCTGAAAACGATTCCGCGGGTTTTATGAATCACTTTTCATACAGTTAAGGGATCAATCAATGATGGCGATCTTTCCGACCATTCTTTCCTTGCCATCGGCCAGCGCTCCAAAAACAAGATAGATCCCGGTCGAAGGGCGCCGTCCCCGGGCGTCCAGCAAATTCCAGACAGCTGTACCTCCGTTGGCCCGTAGCTCGGCGATCAACTTGCCGTTGATATCGGTGATCTTGACAATCGCATCGGTGGCAAGGCCGGACATCCCGACACTGCCGCTGTAGTCGGCGGTCACCGGATTGGGAAAGATCGTGATACTTTGAAATTCATCCCCGCTCACTGTGGCGCCCGCGCGGAACGAGGCAATGCCATTTTCGGTTGCAAAGAACACTTCACCCGTCTGGTCGTTGATGGCGATGTCGTATACCCTGTTGGATGGCAATGGACTGTTTTCGGATGTGAAATTATGGACGAGTTCATCGCCGGCCGGATTGAAAAGCCAGACACCCCGTTGCGTTGCCATCCATTTTCTGTTTCCGCCGTCGACTTCGATATCGGTGATCGTTTCGTCTTTAAGCAGGAACCTGCTTTCGAAAATGGGGCGAACCGCATCTTCTTCGGGCGAATAAAAAAAGCAGACGCCCGCATCGGTTCCGGCCCAGAGATTTCCGTCGCGGTCAGACGCAAGCGAAAATACACGTCGCGAAGGCAATGCCCCGGTACCGGGATTCTCGTTGAGCATCACGTTCCCACCCGTTCCGGGATCAAGAACAATCAAGCCGCCGCCCCGCGCGGGGTCAACGGCGATCCAGACAAATCCGAATGGGTCAGCCTCTATTTCAAGCGCATATTGCCCCTGGGTAAAATCAAGCGTAAATGCCTCCCAGCTTTCGTCCGTCAGTCGCAAGATTCCGGGCATTGCGTTGTAGTTC
>DASPNN010000532.1:0-6218 GCA_035626495.1 Chryseosolibacter sp. | reverse complement strand
GTCCACGGGCTCATCAAGAACATAACCGAACAGAAAGAAGAAGCAGAAAAACAATTAAACCCATAAATCCACTATGGCATTTGATATTGATGTATTGATCGTCTTTGCAGACAAGGACAATGAGGCGAAAAAAAATGAGCTCGGATGGGTATCGCAGTTCAAAAAGTTCCTCGAGCTGATGCTCAACCAGGTCCTCGGTGAAAAATCGAAGATCCTATTAAAGGCCGAATACGACGCGATCACAGCGCCGAACTTGCAAAAAGTAGGTGTCATGGTCACGATCCTGTCCAAAGAGTTCATCGGGTCCGGCCAATGCCTGGATGTGGTCGAAGCTTTCTCCAAAATCAGCCAGACCAACGACCGCCTGCACAACCGCGTATTTAAGATATTCAAGACACCGTTGACCTTGCAGGAGCAGCCTCCGCGGCTGCGCGAGCTCATTGGCTACGACATGTTTCAGCTCGACCCGGATTCGGGGGAAATTCGCGAATACACCGACTATTTCAGCACCGACGCCGAGCGTCAGTACTGGATGAAAATGGTCGACCTCGCTTACGATATTTTCGACTCATTGCTTTTCCTGAAAAACCAGGGTTCCAGTGCCGAGATCAAAAATATTTTCAAACGCAAGACGATCTACCTGGCGGAGACCGGCCATGACCTCTCCGTCCAGCGGAATATCATCAAGCGCGAGCTCCAACGCCACGGCTACATCGTTCTGCCCAACCAGACCTTACCGGGCAGCGTGGGCGACCTTGAAAAACTCGTCAAGCGCGACCTGGAAGAATCCCATTTGTCAATACACCTGATCGGCAGCGCTTACGGTGAAATACCGGAAGGCACCGACCGCTCGGTGGTCGATATTCAGAATAAGCTTGCCGCGGAAAAAAGCCAGCAAAGCCGCGAAGCCCGCGGTGAATTCATGAGACTTATCTGGATTGCGCCCGGCATGACCAACGCCAGCGAAAAACAAAAAGGATTCATCGAAAGCATCAAGCGCGACGTCGAAGCCCAGGAGGGTGCGGAGATCCTGCAAACACCGCTGGAAGATTTTAAGAACATCATGCGCGAGGAGTTGCTGGAAACTTCAACCGAACGCAAAGTGGTTCTCGAAGATGTCACAGGTCGCTCGGTATACCTCATGCACGACCGGGTCGACGATGCCGACATCCTTCCCCTGAAGGAGGCCATCGAGAAATCAGGATTCAAAGTGCTGCTGCCCGAGTTCGAAGGCGAACTTCTTGAACTTCGACAAAAGCATATCAACAATCTGCGCAACCTCGACGCCGCCATCATCTACAAGGGCAAAGTGAATGAGCAATGGGTCCGGATGAAAGCCCTCGACCTTCTCAAAGCCCCGGGCTTCGGAAGGAAAAAACCGATTCTAGGTAAGGCGATCGTTACCAGCCCCGGCTCGGTGACGAACGTCGAAGCATTTAAGAGCCAGAACCTGCGCGTCATTGAAAGCGACCGCGCAGCCGAATCCCTCAGAACTTTTTTACAGGAATTTAACGACTAAGCCATGAGCCAGGCACTTGATCAACAAGTATTAGTTGCTCCCAACCCCTTCCCGGGATTGAGACCTTTCAAAATTGAAGAAAGCCATTTGTTCTTCGGGCGAGAAGGACAGAGCGATGAGGTTCTTCTCAAAATGTCCAAGAACCGTTTTGTAGGAGTCATCGGTCCCAGTGGTAGTGGTAAATCTTCATTCATCTATTGCGGGGTCATGCCGATCCTCTACGGCGGATTCCTCACGGATGCGAGTCCGAACTGGGAGGTGGTCGTAACGCGGCCGGGCGGCGGACCAATCGATAACCTGGCGGAATCCCTGCTGAAAAACAACAAGGATTATATCGCCGCCGACGCCGAAGAAAGAAAGATCAAACGCACCATCTTCTCCACGCTGCTCCGAAGCAGCTCGCTGGGATTGGTGGAAGCGATCGAACAGACCCGCAAGCAGGCGGACGTCAACTACCTGGTGCTGGTCGACCAGTTTGAAGAATTGTTCCGCTTTAAGGACAGCTTCGACCCCAACTCTGTCAACGAGACACTGGCGTTTGTCAACCTGCTCATCGAGGCCGTGAATTATCCCGATTCTCCGATCTACGTAGCCATTACGATGCGCTCGGACTTTATCGGCGATTGCGCCCAGTTCCCGGAACTGACAAGAAAGATCAACGATAGCCACTACCTGATCCCGCAGCTTACACGCGATCAAAAACGCCGGGCGATCGAAGGGCCGGTAGCAGTCGGCGGCGCGCGCATTACGCCAAGATTGACCCAGCAACTGCTCAATGACCTCGGTGACAATCCAGACCAGCTCCCAATCCTTCAGCACGCGTTGATGCGTACCTGGAGCTACTGGGCCACATACAAAGACGTCGACGATGAAGCCCTCGACCTGAAACATTATGAGGCGATCGGTACGATGGCGGAAGCCTTGTCGATGCACGCGAACGAG
The DNA here is from genome assembly GCA_035626495.1 of Chryseosolibacter sp. Lineage (GTDB taxonomy): Bacteria > Bacteroidota > Bacteroidia > Cytophagales > Cyclobacteriaceae > Chryseosolibacter. The sequence goes on along the minus strand of DASPNN010000532.1, from coordinate 3,757 downwards.
GCGTTCGATGAATTGACGGAAGACCAGAAAAGGATTTGTGAAGTACTCTTCAAAGCCATCACCGAAAAACGGGGCGAGAACTTCGGTATCCGAAGACCGACGAAATTGAACGAAATCGCCGCCATCGCCGACGTGTCGGAGGAAGATGTGATCGGTGTAATTGAAAAATTCCGGGAACCCGGACGTTCCCTCATTACTCCCGCGCATGGCACACCGCTGAAGTCCAAATCCATTGTCGATATATCCCATGAAAGCTTAATGCGTATATGGGTACGGTTGAAAAACTGGGTCGACGACGAAGCCGAGGCCGTACAGATGTATACACGTCTGGCCGAGGCTGCTGCCATGCACCAGGTCGGAAAAGCAGGTCTTTGGAGACCACCGGACCTTCAACTCGCGCTGAACTGGCAAGCCAAGCACAAACCCACTCTGGTGTGGGGACAACGTTATAATCCTGCCTTCGAGCGTACCATGATCTTCCTGGAATACTCCAAGAAAGAATGGGAGACCGAACAGAGGATCAAGGAACTCGAACAGAAACGCAAGCTCCAGCGTGCGCGGATTACCGCGATTGTGCTCGGGTCTGCAACGATCATTTCACTGGTGTTCCTGGTGTACGCGTTCCTCCAGAAGATCGAGGCCGACAAGGCCAGAGAGCAGGCTCAAAAGAACGAGCAGGTCGCACTTGAGGCGCAGGCGGCGACCGAAAAGCAGCGGCAGCTGGCGGAAGCAGCGAAGATCGACGCTGAGAAACAAAAAGAGATCGCGATTATCCAGCAAAAAGAAGCTGAGCGGCAAAAGCAACTTGCCCTGGAGAACGAAAAGAAAGCGAAAGAGAACGAGGTCAGGGCCAACCAGGAACGGGATCGCGCTGAAATCGAGCGAAGAAATGCTGAAGAACAGCGCAAGCTCGCCATCAAGCGGGAAGAAGAAGCTACCGCGGCTCGAAAAGACGCGGAAGCACGCCGTTACCTTGCCCTGGCAAAAGCAATGGCGATCAAGTCGAAGGATGTGCCGGATAAAGAGTTGCAGTCGCTCCTGGCACAGCACGCGTACAACTGGAATAAACGATATGCCGGGTATCCGTATGACAATGAAATCTACAATGGTCTCTATAAGGCATTGGAAAAGAATGAACATGCGCTGACCGCGAACCTTGCAGGGCATGAGCAGGGAGCTTGCCGTTCCCTGTCGGTGCACCTGCGTTCCGGTACCATATTTTCAGGTGGCAGCGACGGGCGCATATTGCGGTGGACGCATGCAAATCAAAAATGGACCCCGCAGATCCTGGTTGGATCACGCGCCGAGCAAATCCAAATCTATTCGGTAGATGTATCCGAAGATGGAAGGTTGCTGATCGCGGGCGGGATGGCCGCCGGCGAGTCGCAGGCTAACTTTGTTGAGCTGTATGACCTTAACAATGTCGGAGCCGGACCGAAGAAACTTTCCGGTTTCACCCATTCAGTCGACAACCTGATTTTTAGCCCGGACGATAATGGCTTTTATGCACGCGATAACGCAGGTATGTCGATTAAATATTCGGATCTGAATACGGTAAAGGAAATTATTAAGCCGGCCGAAAAAATCAATAGCATCGCTTTGAGCCCTGATGGAAAATTACTTGCGGGCGCTGGCAATGAAGGGTCTTTGTACATCTGGGATGTGCGCAACAATTACGCATCGAAAGTCCTGTACAAGAACCCTCAGGTCAGATCAAAGCCGATAGGCCTGTCTTCGGTAGGTTTCCGGCCAAACGGAAAAGAAATTGTTATTGGAGACGTGCTTGGTTTTGTGAAGATATTTTCAGTCGAAAATGCATCGAACTTGCGCGTACTGTCTGGCCACCGCGCAACGATCGAACATATCGTATTCAATCACAACGGTCCCTTCATGGCAACAACAAGCAATGACAAAACGGTCCGGCTCTGGAACCTTGATAAGCTGAACCAGCAACCCATTGTGCTTGATGACCATGAAGACTGGGTACGGACTGCCATATTCAGCGCAGACGATGAACAATTGCTCGCGGGTATTAATAGCAACGCAGAAAAGGCCGAGGAAACGATCCACGCATGGCCAACAAAGATCGAAACTATGTCGGGCCTTCTGTGTGCGTATATCAGTCGCAGGTTGACCGAAGATGAATGGGATATTTATGTAGATGACGACGATAATATTAAGAGTGAACCGACCTGTGAGGGAAGCGAAAAGAAAAAATAAAGAAGTATGAAGAAGATCATTTTGTGCCTAACGATTGCTGTTGTGTTCGTCTTCGAAGCGGAAGTCTATGCGCAGGTGAAGCAAACCGGTGCACAGATCCTCAGAACAGCGCGGTCGATCTACGATCAGGGCCGATTGCACGAACTGCCGACATTTCTGGAAGATCACCTGAATGCTCATGATTTTCAGAGCGACGTCGAAACTGTGGAGGCGTATAAGATCCTGGTGTTGACCTACATTTACCTGGAAGAACCCGAAAAGGCCGACGCGGCCATGCAGCACATCCTTGAAACTGATAACTTTTTTGAACCAAACCTGTCTGACCCGATCGAATTCAAAAACCTTTATGGAAAGTTTCAGTCTGATCCGGTTTTCAAATTCGGACTCAAAGTTGGCGGCAATTTTACCGAAGTGAATACCATTGCCGTGCATTACATCCCGTCGCAATCACAGGGATTCGGAAAATATACTCCGAATTTTGGCTTTAATATCATCGGCACCTTTGAAAAGCGGATCAAAGCCACTCAAATCATACTGAATCCAGAACTAAACTTCGTTACGCAGTCCTTCACTTACTCCAATGAAAGCGTATTTTTCGACGATCGCGACTTGAGCTCCAACGGGGACTCGGAAGTGACAAGCGAAACAGCCATCATTGAAAACCGCATCAGCCATACGCGCCTTCAAATCAATGCGCTCGTTCAATATGAGTTTGCGAAACCCAATGGCAAAGAGTACAAGAACATACCCTTCATACCTTATGTGACGGTTGGACCATCAGCGGGCTATCTTTTAAGCTCAACGTTCGACGGCCTGGTGACCTTCGAGGATCGTTTCGAGGTAGCTGGTGCAATCGACAACAAGGAGAATTACAAGCCGATCAATCTTTCCGTCATCGCCGGAGCCGGAGCAAAACTAAAAATGGGCCCGATACTTCTCAATGCGGATTTCCGGTTGCAAATCGGATTATTTAACATCGTGGATGAAAATAACCGGTCGAAAAACACGCCCGTCAATAACCGGTTGCGCAGCGACTTCATGTATACCAATAATGACTTCTCCGTTCGCCAGGCGATGTTTAATGTCGGAATCATCTACCCTTTCTTCCAACCGAAAAAATTGATCAAATAATGTGCGTATGACCCGAAAGCTACTAACCTTCCTGATCGTCGTGCTTGCCCTGGGGTGCCGTGATGAAAAAGATGCTGACCCGGCGAACTCAAAGACATTCATGCGCTATTTCGGCAGCCACCTGAATCACACGGCGATTCTGGCCGAAGAAGCTGACAACGGGATCTCGATGCTCAGTAACGTTGATATTCCCGTTGGAAACCTGGGTGACCGCCAGTACAGAATCCGGTTTATTCATACCGACGACTCCGGCAATACAATCTGGGAGAACGTTTATCCCGGGTGGGACTTCCAGTTCCCGACCGACTTTGACGGCTTCAAAGGGTCATCTTTTCTGACATTGCCAGATGGTTACTTAATTATCGGCGATCGAATAAATGCTACCAACGGTAAGGCACAATTGGAG
>DASPNN010000531.1:0-2068 GCA_035626495.1 Chryseosolibacter sp. | reverse complement strand
GCGCGTCCTCTTTGATGGCTGCCTTTTCGCGAATGCCGCGATAGAAATTCATATGGTGGTCGAAGTTCGCATCGTAACCCTGGGGAGCCTTGAATTCGGTTTCCGGTTGAAGCATCTCCGGCTTTTCGGGAGGCGTGTTGGCCTTGTACCATTGTTCAAACTCCTTTTGCTGTGCGCTGCTGAAAGTCTCAAACGAGTCCCATCCGCCATAGCCGGGGTTCCGGGGTGTCTTGTTGCGGGCCACCTTCACTGAGCCCCATCCCATGGTAATAACGCCGTCGGTTCCTACGAGACGCAAACGTTCGCCTCCGCCTCCACCATCGACGAAGTTGACGCGCATCTGCAGATTGAATGCCGGATGTTTGTCTGTGGCGGGATAGTCGTACAGGCCGCAAATGATGTCGGGAACGTCACGCCCATCCTTCCAATACCTCAGTCCGCCGGTTGTAAAGATCCGGTTTGGCCCCTTTGAGCTGGTGACAGCATGCAGTCCCGAAAAGAGATGAACGAAGAGATCGCCGGCAATTCCGGTTCCGTAGTCCTGATAGTTTCTCCACCTGAAAAATCGCTTCGGGTCATAGGGAACCTTAGGGGCATCGCCCAGGAAACGATCCCAGTCCACGGTACCGGCATTCGCATCCGTTGGGATGGAATACTGCCAGGCGCCATTACCGCCCTGACGGTCATTCCAGGTCTCCACGAGTACCAGGTCGCCAATGACACCGGATTCGAACAGCTCCTGTGTTTTGAGGGTGACAATGGAGCTCACGCGCTGGCTGCCCACCTGGAACACCTTGCCCGTTTTTTTCTGCACGGCGATTACTTCAGCACCTTCCTCAAGTTTATGAACCATCGGTTTTTCACAATAGACATGCTTGCCTTTGTTCATCGCGTCGATGCTGATTCTGTCATGCCAGTGGTCAGATGTGGCGACGATCACTGCGTCGATGTCTTTTCTGTCCAGCAGCTCCTGGTAATCCTTGGTCACGAAGAGGTCTTTGCCAAACACCTCTTTTGAGCGATCGAGTCTGCCGGTGTACAGGTCGCACACGCCAACCAGCTTTACACCGGGCACCTGGATCGAGGAGCGCGCGTTGCTGAATCCCATAATGCCCATCCCGATGACGGCGATGTTGACCTGGTCGTTGGGGCCATACTTCTTGCGTACCTTGCCTTCCGGGTCTAAAAGAATGATTTTTTCCGCCGATCCGAGCAGTGACGGAGCGGAGGTTGAGAGCAATGCTGTGCCGACGGCTTTTTTGATAAAGCTCCGCCGGGATTTGTTCGAGTTATCCATAAAGAATGCTTAATAGTCTTCGTTGACGTGATGATGTTCGGAAGATACAATATTTGATAAGAATGCAAAATGCCTTTTATGCAGGGAGCGCGCGGCCCTGTACTCGCTTCATAGCGGAAGGTAGGAGGGAAGGAAACTAAAAAGCGATGGGTTGTGCCATCGCTTTTCCTCTGATCAAGATGTGATCACATGAAAGAGCCAGATGGGCCCCGCGACTCAGATTCGGTGTCATTGTTGGCTGTCCCCTCGCTGGAAGCATTTGTTCCAGGAGTAGCAGGTGCGCCACCAAATAATGAAGTCTGGGATGCGGCCGGCTGAGCAGGAGCAGGGGCTGGCTTCCTCGGAGCGCTCGCCTTCCTCGGCGCCGATTTCTTGGGAGCAGCTTTCTTCGGTGCGGACTTTTTCTTCGCCGCTTTCTTAGGAGCTGCTTTCTTCGGCGCGGCTTTCTTGGCTGCCTTCTTTGCAGATTTCTTCGCTGCTTTTTTAGCCGACTTCTTCGCAGCTTTTTTGGCCGCTTTTTTCGGTGCTTTCTTCGCAGCTTTCTTCGCTTTTTTTGCCATAGCTTATGTTGGTTTTTGTGGTTTTCAGATTCTTAATCTGTGTTTGTTACTCAACTTTAAAGAATGATGCTGCATTAAATTTAAAGAACAGAATCACTATACAATAGTAAGATGGTAATTTTTTTTTGAAGAATGATCATTGAACGCGTCGAATGTTTGTGTCCACTTACACTCGCGCGGGCGAAAGCATGGTCGGGAGACCACCGGTTGT
>DASPNN010000530.1:0-4836 GCA_035626495.1 Chryseosolibacter sp. | reverse complement strand
GATGCACATCACCAAGACGGTGTTGATACCGCCCACGATTGGTGCTTCGTTGCAGCCTATTCTTGGAAAACTTGCCGCGGCCGTATTGCTCGGAGCGGACTTCACTTACATGGCGGCGGCGATCAATAAGGCAGACTGCGGAGTTTCCGGCGTGACACCCATCAAGGGTTACCTGGCAACGGATGCATCTCAATTCACCGCGTTCCTCGTACCAAACGCCGTATTCGAAGGAACGGCACAAGCCATGGGTATCACAGTGACGCAACTGATAGCGAACTTTACCGCAGCGCAGTGGAGAAATATATGGCTCAACCATCTGGTAGCCGGCACGAATAATCTCGCTTCGATGACCAATGGTTCCCAGCTCACAACTTTGCTTGATGCGAACGCCAAGCTCGTCGTCACCGACAATGCGAACGCACCGCAAGGCAAGGTTCTGACAACAACTGGCGGAACCACTGGAATGGGCGGGACCATCGGTGCGGCGATAGTGGTAAAGGACATCTCGGCCAGCAACGGCGTGGCTCACGTCGTCGCGAAGATCCTTATCCCGAACTAGCAGCAGGAAACTCACAAAAAAAAGGACTGTGAAAACGGTCCTTTTTTTTTGTGACATTGCATTTGATTACCTCAGCAGCAACAGCTTGTTAAAGAAGTCCTCAATGTAGGGCAGCGCACCGGAGCCGTGATCTGCTCCCGGCAGCGTCGTGAAAGTAACCACCGAGGTCGATGCGCCTTCTGAAATAAAGTGATTGTACACTTCGACGCTGTTCTGGTAGGGGACGGTTATATCCGCATCACCATGATACATAAACATCGGGATGGTGGGAGTCCAGTCGAGCAATGAATTTTCCGAAAATGCGTCGCGCAGATAGGCGTAGCCAGGGTCCGTATCTATGTTGGCTAAAAGATCGGCCGTGATCAAAAGGTCAATCGAATCTGTCAGCTGGTTATTGATTGCGCTTCCGGTGTTGATTCCGTTGAATAACGAAGGAATGGATGAGGCATAAGGCTCTTTGAAAAACTCCGCAAGGGAGGCGGTTTGCCAATCGTAATGATTTTTGTAGCTCATCGCCACATAGCCGATGTAGAAAGGCTCATGGTAAGTGTCGAGGGAAAAGAAATATTCCTGCATCGCCTTGACGTCATAACCGCCTGCCGCCGGGAACGACGCAATCAGGTCAAAGCCGTCGATGGGTGTCGTTTGAATGGCTTTGTGTGTGGCCATCGTTGCATAGCCACCCTGGGAATATCCGGCGAGGAAAAGCTTATCGTTGAAGCCCACGCCTTTTTCGCGCGCAAGCTCGCGGGCAGCCTTAATGTTGCCGATCACTGCGTCGGCAGTCGCCTCTTCGACATAATATGGGTGGAAGATTTGCGATGATTCTCCGAAACCGAAATAATCCGGTACGACCGTGATAAATCCCGTTGAAGCCAATGCGGCATACAGAATCAGCTGCGTGCTGTTGATCGGCTGGGCGGTAGGCGCGTCCGAGTAAGCCGAAATCGTTCCGTGCTGGAAGCTGACCATTCCGAATTCATGTGAAGATTTTGGCAAGACAACCAACCCGGAGGCCGTGATCTCAGCCCCTTTGTACGTGGCCTTGTAGGTAACCTTGTAGATATCGACATCGTGTTCGAGCACTTCGGGATCAACATCGATATCGAAGAATGGAATATAAGTTTTCAGGTCTTGTGCTGTACGCGTAAGAACGTGTGTTGCGTCGACAAGCACCACACGCTTCGGACCGTCTTCGTCATCGGAACACGATGCGACGACCGACAACACAAAAGCAAGTAACAGTACCCGCAATACCGGTACCCCTCGACATAAGAAAAGCCGGCCATCTACCGGCATGGTGCAATTATCCGTTTTCATTATCTGAACATTTCGTCAAAGACTATAGAAATGTAGTACAGCCCACCGATGTTTGGTCCTCCGCCGCTCATGATATACTTCTTATTCAAAATATTGGAGCCACCAAGCTTAAAGGTTGATTTCCACGTCGGCAGTTTGTAGCTGAGCTGCGCGTCGATGGTGTTGTACGCCGGCACCGGGTAGAGTGTGTAGTTGGTAAACGATGACTGCCAGTCGAATGCCGTTTGCCATCTCCAGGTGACGTTGAACCCGAGTTCATCGGTCAGGTTGCGGTTACCGAAAGTAAAGTTCACTTTGTGTTCGGGTGTGTTGAACTCGGCAATGAATCCTTCCGGAACATCACCCAGTCGATTCCAGTTATAATTTCCGCTGGCGGTGTAGCCTTTTAGAAAGTTGTAAGTCAGTCCGACCACAGCACCCTGGGCTGTTACTTCTCCAGGCGCATTGGTGTAAATGCTAAACGTGTTATTAGCGTTGCTGTTCAGTATGGTGAGGTAATTCGGGTTGCCGCCACCGTCGGGCTCTGCGGTTACAACCTGGACTTGTGTGATGAAGTTGTTGTAGAGGTTGAAGTAATAAGCAACGTCGATCAGGAAGTTGTTTTGAAGCACGCTCTTATAACCGATTTCTATGGCCCGGACCTGCTCGGGCTTTACGGGATTGAAGTTTGTGAACTCGACGAGTTGTTGGGTTGCCTGTGGAATATTGCCGGTGGCGAAGGCCTCCTGCCTGTAGCGTTGTACAGAAGTTCCTTCAAAAGAGAGATATTCCCCTGTCGACGATGTCCTGACGATATCGTACTTGTCCGCGTATCGCTGCAATCCGCCCAGTAACCGCGATGAAAGAACGTTGAGGTCGATGTGCTGGCCCTGTGTCGAAGGGATCCTGAATCCCGTCTGATAGGACAGACGGATATTGTGGGTTTCCACGACTTTGAAGACTGCTGAAACTCGCGGATTCACCCGCCCTTTAAAGTTCTCGTTCTTGTCGTATCTGACGGAGCCGGACAACTTGATTTTCCGGTCGGCGAGCCATTTTCCCGCCTGCAGATAAGCACCATACTCCTTGATGGTGATATTTTCGTCCTTGTCGTCGAAGATTGTTCCGTTCGAGTTCAGGTCAAACATCCGGAAGCTGCTTCCAACCTGAAGTTCGACCACATCAATCTCATTTTTGAAATCGTACTGGAATTCCCCGTGAAAAAGGTTGGTTTTGTCATTGAAGCGGGGCCCTTGCGGAACGGTACCGTTCATGGCCCTTTCCTTGATGGATCTGAAGTTCGCCGAATTTGGGTCCAAATGATATTTTGCGTCGACTACGGATCTTGCAAAAATGTGCGCCCCCTGTTGAATGCTTGTGCGTTGGTCGGCAGGCAGTCCGTTGATCTCGCCGGGATCCAGGCCCTGGTTGTACAGGTGCCGCAGGTATTCGGTTGCATATGTTGCAAGGAAGCCCGATACATCGGAGAAAAGTGGATTCGCCTGATTGACGGCCAGGTCGTTCACCCGTTTGGCAAGAAATTCTGTGATGTATGAATCGCCGGAGTTTTCGAATGTGCCATAAGCACGGATAAAAAAGTTATCGCCGCGTAATTGGAGCCTGCCCTGCTGGATCTTGAAGTTCGAGAGTGAGTAGCGTTGGGCGCCTGTATACACGCTCGTTCCAAAACCTCCGTTGTAAAGACCACTCAGTTCAAGTTTGTCGGTAAGCCTGTAGTACAGACCCAGATTTCCTTTCATGTTTTCGGCACCGTAATCGATCAGGTCTTCTTCCCTGTAAGGGGTCACAGATACCACGTGACTGGGGAGATCGCCTGCCTGGGCATAGGTGAGCGCGGTAAGGCCAGGCTCAAAAATATTATTGTAATATGTTGAACTTGTGCTTGCGAAAGTGCGCCAGCCTGAGCTGAATGGGAATATCGCCATATTGATCGACGCTTCGTCGCCCATGAAGTGCAGTTTGTCAGAGCCGGGATTGGTGGCGCTTGATGCTCCTTCGCCCAGGTTGAAGAGTGGTGCGCCGTTCGTCCCCAGAGGTGTGCGGCCGGATTCCTTGTCATAGGTATCGGAGCCATGCCAGTCCTCTGCGCGCATGTAGGATAAATTCAGCTTCACGGCAAACCTGTTATTAAAGAATACTTTTGCGGCACGGAACGCGGCGTCATACACCGGTGAGGGCCCATCGAAATCAGCGTCTTTCCCAACATGATTCACTCCCAGCTTGGCCATTGCGCTGATGCCCTGATATTCAAAAGGATTTTTGCTGTTGATCAGCACAATCCCGTTGAAAGCGTTCGGGCCATACAATGCCGACGATGCCCCAGGAATTAATTCCACACTTTCCACGTCAAGCTCGGATGGACCGTTCAGGTTACCAATAGGAAAATTTAATGCCGGTGCCTGCGTGTCCATTCCGTCGATCAATTGAACGAATCGGGTATTGCCTGTTGAGCCAAATCCCCGGGCATTGAGGATTTGAAAGTTGATACTGCTTGCGGTCACATCAACGCCTTTCAGGTTTGCCAGGCCTTTGTAATAACTCTCTGATGGAGTGGTTTTCACCTCAAGAATGTCCATCTTTTCAATGGAAACGGGCGATTCGAGAATACTTTCCTCCACACGGGAAGCGGAAACTACGATCTCCTCACCAAGTGTCCATTGTTCTTCGAGCTTCACTTCCAAATTTGCAGTGTTCGCATCGGTGATCGGGCTTTCAATGCTGCGGTATCCGACAAAAGAAAAAATCAACGTAAACGGAGGAGGATCTTTGACGGTCAATGTGAACTTTCCCTCGGCATCGCTCACCGTTCCAACAACCTTGCCCTTGACGATAATATTTACACCGGCAAGTGGCTCAGAATTCGCTGCATCAATCACCCGGCCTGAAACTACGCTTTGCGCATATACAGATGAACAGAGAAAAACCAGTACCACGCTGGCAAACGAACCTTGGTAAAA
>DASPNN010000529.1:0-2412 GCA_035626495.1 Chryseosolibacter sp. | reverse complement strand
CTCCGGAGTAGCGTTTTTGTTTATACCCAGTATCTCGTAGTAATCTCTTTTCGTTGACATGGTTTTTCTTTCAATTACATTCCAACTACGACCTTTGCGTGCCGAATTACTTTTTCATTCAGCAAATATCCTTTCTCCACCACATCGACGATCTTGCCTTTCATGCTTTCATCTGGCGACGGGATCTGGGTGATCGCCTCATGGAGGTCCGCGTTGAAGTCCGAGCCCGGCTGCAATTCCATCGCTTTCACTCCATACTGGTCGAGCACTTTCTTAAATTTGTTGCTGATCAACATGAAGCCTTCAGAATCCTTATCGTTTTTGTCTTTAAACGATTTTTCGGCACGCTCAAAATCATCAGCCACCGGCAACAGTGCCTTGATCAGTTGTTCGTTTGCCGACTGGATCATTTCCAATTTTTCCCGCGACGTGCGCCTGCGGAAATTTTCGAATTCAGAATAAAGTCGGATGTATTTGTCTTTCGACTCTGCTATCTCTGCCTGTAGTTTAATCACTTCTTTGTCAATATTTTTCGTTTCGGAAGTCCCTGGCCTTTCTGATACAGCCGCTTGTTCGTCGGTCGCCCCGGATTCAGTATTTGATGGCCCTTGTTGACCGGCCTGGTCAGTATTTTTTAATTCTTCCGTCTGCTGTGTTGTGTTTTCCATGTGTGACAGATTGATTAAAGCGCAACTGGTCAATTATTCTGCCAAAGCCTCATTCGTGACAGTTTGTCCCCTTTTGACACCCATGATGTACCGGCGATCCGGCGTGAGGGACAAATTGTGCCATTTATTTCTCCACGGTTAAGGTCGAGTCAGTGAAGTTGCTTCCAGATCAGGTCTTTTAGTTCGCCAATTCCCAGCTGGGTGATGGACGATATGAACACCGCTGGAAGGTCTTTAGGAAGTTCCTTGCGCATTGCTGTTTTCAGTTCATCGTCCAGCATATCACTTTTTGTGATGGCAAGGAGCCGCTTTTTGTCCAGAAGCTCCGGATTATACTTCCTCAGTTCGTTCAAAAGGATATCGTATTCCGCCTGGATATCTTTGGAATCTGCAGGGATCATGAACAGCAGCAATGAATTTCTTTCGATATGGCGGAGAAACCGGATGCCCAGCCCGCGACCTTCCGCGGCGCCTTCTATGATACCGGGTATATCTGCCATCACAAAGGAAAGATTATCACGGTATTGAACAACTCCGAGGTTGGGTGTTAATGTGGTGAACGGATAGTCGGCGATCTTCGGCTTGGCGGCTGATACAACGGACAACAGGGTCGACTTCCCCGCGTTGGGGAATCCAACGAGGCCGACGTCTGCGAGCAACTTGAGTTCTAGGACGATCCACTCGTCGCGACCGGGCTCGCCGGGCTGGGCAAACTGGGGCGCTTGCTTGGTGGCGGTAGCAAAGAAAGCATTCCCTTTTCCTCCTCGCCCACCCGGAGTCAGGATGAATTCCTGGCCATGTTCATTGATCTCTCCGAGTACTTCACCGCTCTCTGCGCGTTTGGCTACGGTCCCGAGCGGTACTTCAATGATCTCATCGTTGCCGTCGGCTCCGGTACGGTTTTGGGCCTCGCCTCCTCCGCCATTTTCGGCGATGACGTGCTTGCGGTATTTCAGGTGGAGCAGGGTCCAGAGTTGTTCGTTGCCTCGTAGAATGATGTGCCCTCCACGTCCTCCGTCTCCACCATCGGGTCCGCCTTTCTGGATAAATTTTTCGCGGTGAAAATGCAAGCAACCGGCCCCGCCATGACCGGAACGCGAATTAAATTTTACGTAATCAATAAAGTTCGGAGATGACACGGCAGGTGGCTACGAGTTCTTGTCTATTTCGCGGCAAATGTTGTTGAAGATCTCTTCGATGTCGCCGACCCCAATGACCGAAGCATACTTATTATGCTTTTTGTAGTATTGGGCTACGGCAACTGTTTCAGCTTTGTAAACTGCAATTCTATTTTCAATCACTTCCGGCTTGGCGTCGTCGGGTCTGTTTTCTTTGGCCGCGCGGTCGGCGAGACGTTTTCTCAATTCATCCTCTTCAACCACAAGTTCGATCAAAACAGAAACCGGCGTTTTTTTTGTCTCCAGCAACCGGTCCAGGGCTTCCGCCTGCGGAATGGTGCGGGGAAATCCATCGAAGATGATACCATTGATCTTGCCACCGGATTTGATTTTGTCATCAACCATGTCGATGACGACCTGATCGGGCACAAGGTTACCTTTGCTCATATAGTCCTGGGCCAGCTTGCCGAGCGGCGTTCCTTCTTTGAGATGTTTTCGAAACAGATCGCCGGTAGAGATGTGTGTGAGCTTGTACTTCTCAATGAGTTTCGCACTTTGCGTGCCTTTGCCGGCGCCTGGGGGTCCGAAGAGGATAAGGTTGATCATTGTATAGGTTTTATCGTCTT
>DASPNN010000528.1:0-5970 GCA_035626495.1 Chryseosolibacter sp. | reverse complement strand
GGTAAATCGCTCGATATCTGGCAGAAAGCTCCCATCGATCTGTACGACAGCCGGACGTCCGGAGTAACGAACGACTATGCAAGGACAGCAAATTCCGATGTTGTCGTCATCACATCCGGACTGCCGCGCAAGCCGGGGATGAGCCGTGACGATCTTATCGGAACGAATGCAGGGATCGTCAAGTCCGTTACAGAAAATATCATCCGCCATTCGCCCGACGCGATCATCATCGTTGTGTCCAACCCGCTCGACGTGATGACGTACCAGGCCCATATTACGTCGAAGCTGCCCCGCACGAAAGTGATGGGTATGGCGGGGATTCTCGACACAGCTCGCTATCGGGCATTTCTTGCAGAAGCGCTGAACATTTCGCCCAAAGATATCCAGGCAATGCTTCTCGGCGGACATGGAGACACGATGGTCCCTCTCCCGCGCTATACGACGGTTTCAGGCATTCCGGTAACCGAACTCATCGATAAGGACAAGCTGCATGCGATCCTCGAACGCACAAAGGTCGGCGGAGGGGAACTTGTCAAGCTGATGGGGACATCGGCATGGTATGCGCCGGGCTCGGCAGCCGCGCAAATGGTCGAGGCCATTGTTCGCGATCAGCGTAGGATATTCCCCGTGTGCGTAAAGCTCGAAGGTGAATATGGAATCAAGGATTGTTATCTCGGCGTGCCGGTAGTGCTCGGTAAGAACGGTATCGAACGCATCATTGAGCTCGACCTGAACCGCGAAGAAAAGGCCCTCATGGATGCCAGCCGGAAGGCGGTTCGCGAAGTGATGGATGTGCTCGACAGACTCGGATAAAGTTTTTAGTTCTAATAGTGTTAAATGAGAGTGCCCCGCCGCCGGGGCATTTTTGTTTTTTGGCAGCGCAAGCGCCGATTGTCAATGTGTATTCCATACATAATGATTCAGATATTTAATCTTATATTGTGGATCTGGTTTTGTTATGACAGCCGCTTAATACTTACCCTATGAGTACTCGAAAAATCCTCAGCAACCTTATCCTTGGCATACTTCTGTATTGCTCGGCAATTTCCTGCTCCGAAAAGCAGCCTGCCGAAAAGCGAATTCTTGTCTTCAGTAAGACCGCAGGCTTCCGCCATGAGTCGATCGCCGCTGGTATCCAAGCCTTCAAAAATCTGGGCGCTCGATACGATTTCGCCGTCGACACTACGGAAAACGCCGCCAACTTTTATGAGGAAAACCTGCGTCGCTACCACGCGGTGGTATTTCTCAATACGACCGGCGATGTGCTGAACCAGGAGCAGCAAAATGATTTTGAGCGGTTCATCCAGGCGGGTGGGGGCTACCTGGGAATTCATGCGGCTTCTGATACCGAATACGCGTGGCCCTGGTACGGCAAACTTGTCGGCGCTTACTTCGAGAGTCACCCCAATAACCCGAATGTTCGCGAGGCGGATTTTTTCGTAGTCGACAAAAACCACCCGTCAACGGATTCGCTACCGGACCGGTTTCGGCGTTCCGACGAGTTCTACAATTTCAAGCAGATCAATCCCGATATCAAAGTCCTTGTCAAGATCGATGAAGCCTCTTACGAGGGAGGTACCAATAATAACGACCATCCGATGGCGTGGTACCATGCTTACGATGGGGGGCGGGCTTTTTACACCGCGATGGGCCATACCAATGAAAGTTTTTCAGAGCCGCTGGTATTGACCCATTTGTGGGGTGGGCTGCGTTACGTGCTCGGCGGAGCAGAACCTGCTGCTCTCGACTATAAGCTTGCAAGAACACCGCGTGTGCCGGAGGAAAACCGCTTCAGTAAAGTGGTGCTCGAAGAGAAGCTCGACGAACCGGTAGAGCTGGCCGTACTCCCGGATAATCGCGTTCTGTTTATTGAACGCAAGGGGAGTTTAAAACTCTATGATCCGCGGGCAGGAAAATCAAAAGTAATCGCCCGCATTCCGGTGAGTACGAAGTACAAATTTAAAGATGGAGCCCAGTCAGAAGCTGAAGACGGCCTACTTGGGCTCGCCCTGGATCCGGAATTCAAAAAAAACAACTGGATCTACCTCTATTATTCGCCAGCAGGAGAAAAAGCGGTCAACATTCTCACCCGTTACGAATTCAAGGACGATCAGCTCGTCGAGTCCTCGAAAAAGGTATTGCTCGAAGTTGCCGTTCAGCGCGAACAATGCTGCCACACAGGCGGCTCCATCGCATTTGATGCAAACGGCAACCTTTACTTGTCGACCGGTGATAACACCAGTCCGCGGAACACAGCTTACGCGCCGATCGATGAACGCCGGGGAAGAATGCCATGGGACGCACAGAAGGGGTCTTCGAACACCAATGACCTGCGCGGCAAGGTGATCCGAATTCATCCCGAGCCCGATGGCACTTACACCATCCCGGAAGGAAACCTCTTTCCAAAGGGAACAGAGAAGACGCGGCCGGAGATCTACGTGATGGGTACACGCAACCCTTACCGGATCGCCGTCGATAAACGAACGGGCTACCTCTATTGGGGTGATGTTGGGCCCGACGCAGGCGTCGACTCTGTCGACCGCGGTCCTAAAGCTTATGATGAGATCAACCAGGCACGCAAGGCCGGATTTTTCGGCTGGCCGTATTTCGTCGGTGCAAACTATGCCTATGTCGATCGTGATTTCGGTAGCGGAAAAATTGGTGAAGCGTTCGACCCTGCCAAACCGGTCAACCGATCCCCGAACAACAGCGGCCTCGAACTGCTGCCCCCTGCCCAACAGGCATACATCTGGTACCCTTATGACGAGTCGAAAGAGTTTCCCCTGCTCGGAACGGGAGGAAGGACCGCCATGGCAGGCCCCGTATTTTACCGCGATGACTTCAAGACTGCCAAGAAAGCGTTCCCTGAATATTATGATGGCAAACTGTTCATCTACGAATGGATGCGCGGATGGATCATCGCTGTGACCATGAATGAAAACGGAGATTATGTTTCCATGGAGCGTTTCATGCCCAGCTACAAATTCAGCAACCCGATGGATATGGAGTTCGGACCAGATGGTGATCTGTATCTGCTCGAGTATGGCACCGGTTGGTTCCAGGGCAACGACGACGCACGCCTCGTTCGTATAGAGTACAACGGCGGGAACCGTAAACCGTTGGTCAGGATGGCGGCTAGCAAAACAAGGGGCGCCATACCACTCGCCGTGAATTTCACCTCAAACGGCACGCGAGACTTCGACCGGGACGAGCTCCAATATGAATGGAAAATTATCTCGGACAACGGAAAAGAAGTGGCCAGCCTGACCGATCCGAATGTCTCATACACATTTGACAAACCCGGAGTGTATAAGGCCGAACTGACCGTTAAAGACTCTAAAAATGAAAGCGCCAAAGAACAGGTTGAAATCATTGCCGGAAACGAACCGCCGGTGGTGACCGTCGATGTTACAAGTGGCAATCGCACATTCTTTTTTCCGGGACAACCCTTTAACTATGATGTGAAAGTGACCGATCAGGAAGACGGCTCGCTGGGTAACGGCATCATCAAGGAGGAAGTATCGGTGACCATCGACTACCTGCCCCAAGGGTTTGACCAGACTGCTGTGGTGCAGGGCCATCTGGCCGCAGACGAGGCTACACGCTTTATTGCGGGAAAAAAACTGATGGAGGGCAGTGATTGTAAGGCATGCCACTTCATAGAAAAAAAGTCCATCGGTCCGGCTTACCGCGATGTCGCCGCGCGTTACCAGGACGACCCGAAGGCGGTTGAGTATCTCGCAAAGAAGATCATCAACGGTGGCGGTGGCGTCTGGGGAGACGTCAATATGGCGGCCCATCCGCAGATCCCGATGGCCGATGCAATTGAAATTGTCAAGTATATCTTAAGCCTCAATGAAGCTGCGGCCAAGACTTCGCTCCCGCCTAACGGTTCCTACACCCTGACAATTCCGAAGGGAACGAGCGACCAGGGTGTATTGATCATGCGTGCGGCTTACATGGACAAGGGATCTAACGGCCTGCCTGGAGCACGGTCGGAAAATACCATGGTTCTCAAGAGCCCCTCGGTTGCAGCCGGGGCCGCCGACGTTTCGGAACAAGTAATGAAATTCAAACAACCTGGCATGCCATTCACGTTGATGATCGGCCAGGCCGACAAAGCATATATTGGTTTTAATCAGACCGATCTTACGGGGATTACGGAAGTTGTCTTTACCACGAGCGCACCTGCGCAATATGGCATGACCGGAGGGCAAATCGAAGTCCGCCTTGGATCGGCGGATGGCGAACTCATTGGCACCAGTTCAACAATCGTCCCTACGAAAGGTGCGGCCAACGCGCAGCCAACGCCGGTGATCGTGAAGGCGTCGTTGAAACCTGTCAATGGGCTCAAGGATGTTTATTTCGTTTATCGAAACACCGACGTCCAGCCGGGTCAGATGTTGTTTGTGCTTATGAACGTCACATACCGGAACGGAAAACGGCCCGCGTAAGCAGTCGGGAATTTGCCAACGATCAGGGGCATTTGGTGCGTTTTCAGGACACCTGGATGCGCTGAAATTTTGCTCTGACAAAGTTGAATAGCCCGTAACCGATCAGTCCGACCGCAATGATGCTCATCAGCACACTGCCGAATGTGTACTTAATAAAATGAAATGCGCCCTCGGTTCCTCCGGCGTCGTTGGGATTCAAGGTCAGTGCCGCATGCAGTACGAGGTATCCAATAATAATCAGGACCACACCGCGTGACAAATACCCGATCACGCCTGCTTTCCTGAAGACGCGTTCGAGGTCTTCGCGGATAACCATGATCTTCTTCATAAAAGTGCCGGTCACCCCGCGGTATGCCTGGTAAATTCCATTGCCAATGATCAGTACCCCCGCCATTCCCACAAGCCAGGCGCCCCAACGGTGGGCGAGAACTTTGCTCACGATAAATTCACGAGTTTCATTTTCTCCGCCACGGCCTTCTACAAGCAGGTTGATCGCGTAGACTGCAAGCCCCAGATAAATAAGGCCGCTCATCAAATACCCGCCGCGCGACAAGAGTCCTTTCGTACTGTCGCCCTTGGCGTCAATGTCGGCAAAGGCCTGAAAGAATCTCAACGTGACATAACCGAACATCCCCAAGGTGATCAGCGCAATCAGCAGCGTGCCCAGTGGCTGATCGTAAACAAAGGCCATCGCCTTGGCTTTGCTCGGTTCCTTGGTTTGAAAGTCGTAAGCAGCCATAAATGCGAGAACGCCGACCAGGCAATAGACCACCCCTTTTGAAATGAGGCCGAAACGCAAGAAGCGTTCAAACCATGTCTTCTGGTCTGCCTTAA
Organism: Chryseosolibacter sp.; assembly: GCA_035626495.1. Lineage (GTDB taxonomy): Bacteria > Bacteroidota > Bacteroidia > Cytophagales > Cyclobacteriaceae > Chryseosolibacter. The sequence continues at coordinate 682 of DASPNN010000528.1, read as the reverse complement.
AATCGCGCACGTGTTTGATCATATCCACAGGTGGCGTGATAAAAACGCTGTGCCTTGGGAGGGGTCACTGAAAACACCTTCCACGAAGCCCAGCATATTTTGAGCAAAGTGTCGTCCAATGCCGAAGGTGAGCTATTACCGATAGCGGACACCTTAAATCATTGTTTCGTTTACGAAGTGTCCATGCTGGAGACACCCGCGCTGGCCACATCAAATGTTTCAAAGGTTTCCGGCCGTGAAAGAAAATTTTGGATCTTTCAAAAAAACCCGCATTTTTATCGGTTGAACTGATACTGGTCAATGTTCAGAGCTCGCTCAAAAAACCTAAACGAGGCTTGATCAGTAACTAACCCAAACCTATGCAAAAACTACAGACTTCAGACTACATTGTCTTTCTCGTCTATTTTCTAATCGTTTCATTTTACGGCTACTGGATTTACACCCGAAAGCGGAAAGCGCAGGTAGACTCCAAAGATTTTTTTCTCGCGGAAGGTTCATTGACATGGTGGGCGATCGGCGCCTCTCTCATCGCATCGAATATTTCAGCCGAGCAATTTATCGGGATGTCAGGATCCGGCTTTGCGATGGGTCTGGCCATTGCTTCGTACGAATGGATGGCTGCGGCTACACTCGTCATTGTGGCGGTATTCTTCCTGCCGATCTATCTGAAGAACAAGATCTA
>DASPNN010000527.1:0-4029 GCA_035626495.1 Chryseosolibacter sp. | reverse complement strand
ACGTTGTTCGCAGGCGTCAACGAACCTGCCACAGGAGGCGAGATGACATTGTTCCGCGTTACCACCGGAGCCTATGACACCGTCGAAATCGAGACAGTTAACGCAAATGGCACGTATGTCTTCGACAAGATCGTGCTGGATGATTATCAGTTGCTCGGTTTTGCCGACACCATTGCGCATGAAGGGACAATACCGACATACTACCAGAACACAATCTTCTGGGAGGAAGCCGATACGCTGGCCATTGAAAATAACATCACGAGCCTGAACATCATCAGCAACACCGAACCCGGGCCCTCTTCAGGACAGGGTGTGATCAGCGGGTATCTCGAAGAGGAGGATGGTTCTGGGAGAACGGATGGAACGTTGGCACCCAAACGGGTGGCGGGAGCAGGGGTGAGCGCGAGAAAAGTGGAGAACACCGGACGCGGTAAAGAAGAGGTTCTCACACTCGTCTCTTACGTGTTCACCAACGAGGAAGGCGAATTTACGTTTCTGAACTTACCTGAGGGCGAATACCGGCTCAACATTCAATATCCGGGCTATCCGATGGATACCACTTCCTTCATTACCATTCCGATCAGCTCCGGATTAGGGTCAATAGTTCAGGTGGAGGCAACTGTCAGCGAAGATCAAATTGCGGTTCGCAAGTTGAACATTACCGGAATTTATGAGGCAGCAGACTACGAAGCGGTCGTTTTTCCGAACCCGGCGGCCGATTACATCCATATGAAATTCGGGGAAGTCTCAGCACATCGCAACGCCATCATCCTGGATATCAACGGAAAGCAAGTGGCGAGCACTGCCGCGCGTGAAAAAGAGATCAAATTGCAGCTTGGGACGCTTCCGAGAGGCATTTACCTGGTCAACATTACTGAAACTGGAAAAATCGTGAAAACTATTAAAGTAAGCATCGAATAACCGATGCTTACTTTTTTAGCGTTGCGGATATTAATGGATTGGATTTGCGAAAAGAAATTCGTATCATTTATACCTGAAGGCTTTTCTCCATGAAAAATTGTCAGTTTGGCTCAACTTGGCGTCAAGAATCCTGTGAAATAGGGGCCAAAATCCGTTTATTCGCAAAACTTCAATTCAAAATCCACTAAAATTTAATAAATAACCCCTTGGACGCTCGAAGCGTGCCTAAACGTAAAAAGCTATGATCTCAAGAACCCTAACCCTGTTTTGCCTTGTCGGCCTGTGTTTAACTTTCGTACACTGCGGAGGAGATGATCCCAAGCCCCCGGAACCCACTCAAAAGGAAATTGTAACTGAAAAACTGGTCGCTGGTGGCTCAAGCTGGTCGGCTTCCACTTCAGGCGCCGGTATCACCGTGGATGGCGTGGATGTTACAAATGAGTTCTTTGACGGATTTACCATTAAGTTCACAGGAACGACATTGACCACCACCGGAACAACCCCCGTATGGCTCAGAACAGACACCTGGACCTTCAAGGATGACAACGCAACCGCGATCATCCGCGGCCAGGACAACAAAGAAGTGGCCATCACCAGTATTTCAGACACCGAGCTGAAACTGACGCTGCAATGGGATCAAACAACATATGAAGGTGGACGGACAAGGTCTATTCCCGGGACATATGTATTTACCCTGAAGAAATAACATGAAACGTCTTATTGCCTCCGCTGTCCTTATCGGGCTGCTGTTCCCTGCATTTTCGCAGGAAGTTCCCGAACTGTACACACGCCTCGAATCCACCTATGAAAACAGTGAATTCGAATCGTGCATCAAAATGGCAGCGGAGGTCGAGACTTTCAGCAAGAACCGCATCGATACGCTTGCGGCAAATAGTTTTTTTTACCTGGGCGACGCCTACAACCAGCTCGGCAAGACCGCTCAGGCAATCGGCTACTGGGAACGTGAAAAGAATCTTCGCCGGCAGTTGCCTGAAAAAGAATATTACAGCATTTCGCTGTATAACCTGGCCTCCGCTTATTTGCAAGCGGGTCAATATGTGAAGGCGGGCGCCATCGCCGATGAGCTTATCGTTACCGATAAGAAGCTCTATGGTGAAAGCAGTCCGGAGTTCGCCTCCTCAGCGCTCAGCATCGCGGATATCTACCTGCAAACCGACCGGCTCAGGGATGCCGAACATACCCTGAATGCAGCGCTGAAAAGACAACCTAAAAATTCGCTTACCCATGGTATGTTGCTGAGCAAGCTCGGCGACCTTTACACTTATACCGGACAATTTTCCAAGGCAAAGTCGGCTTTGCAAACTGCGATCGACGTGCTCTATTTGCAGGCAGGTGAAGAAAGTCCGGAGTACACCACTGCCGCCATCAACCTGGGCGTCCTCTATATGAGCACCGGGAAATATCCGGAGGCTGAAGAAATTTTCGAAGTCGCGCTTTCGTTGATCGACCCCACGCAGGTCGCTTATGCCGCGGTGATGAACAACCAGGCTTTGGTCTACCAGAACCTTGGCCAGATCGACCGCGCCGAACAACTTTTCGAAAAGATCAAAGAGCTCGACAGCGCGTCAATTGGAACATCTCACCCTTCTTATGCAGTGACCCTCTCCAACCTGGGACAGGTGCTCTGTAACGGGGGGAAATACGATCAGGCCGAACGAGTCACGCTACGTGCTCTCGACATCCAGAAAAAAAGCAATGAAGCCAGCACGGTTTCTTATGCCCGGAAGCTTAATAATCTGTCGCGCATCTATCAAATGTCGGGCAAACCTGAAAAAGCAATTCCCATATTGCAGCAGGCCGCCGCGATCTTTAAGAAGAATCTGACCGAAAATAGCCCGGAATACGCGACGGCCATGTTCAATCTGGGGAATGCCCATTGGAAAGCCGGCAACGGAAAGGATGCAATCAAATACCTGAAATCATCGGCCACCATCCGGGGCAAAGTATTGGGGAAAAACCATCCGAAGTATGCCGAGAGTGTTCAAAAAATCGCCGAGTACCAATGGGAGCAAAGCCAGGTGCGTGAAGCACACGAGTCTTTCGGTGCAGTGTTCGACAACTACTATTTCCAGCTGGACGTAACCTTCCCCGGCCTGACTGAAGAAGAAAAATCGAGATTTTATTATACCAACATTCGGGACGCATTCGAGAAATTCAATTCGTTTGCAAGCGCATTTGCCAAAGACGATCCAACCCTTGTTTCCGATATGTACAATTATCATATCAATACAAAGGGCGCGATCATGTATGCGACTGAAAAAGTAAAAAACGCTATCGCGACCAGCGGCGACTCTGTGCTGATGAACCTGTTCGACAAGTGGCAGTCACAGAAAGAACAGATCGCACGCGCCTACAGCCAGAACCAGGATAGCAAAAGCCTCGACTCGCTTGTACGATCGGCCAATGAGATCGAAAAAGAGCTGACCAAAAAATCAGCCGCGTTCGCGTCCCAATTCAACCGGAAGAGAATCACATGGCAGGAGATTCAGAAGTCCCTTAAGCCCGGTGAAGCTTCGGTCGAGGTTTTGCGATTCAAGATCTATAACCCGGCCAAAGGCGGCTCCTTCTCAAACCAGATCGGTTACGCATTTCTGGTAGTGACACCTTCGTCAACTGCTCCGGAAATGGTGCTCCTCAACAATGGAAACGACCTCGAAGGCAAATTCCTGAAGTATTACCATAACAGTATCCGCTACCAGCTCAACGATGTCAATTCGTACAAGAACTTTTTCCAGCCCCTGGCCGAGGTACTGAAGAAGAATCAGGTGACGAAATGTTATTTGTCACCCGATGGCGTATTCAATCAGGTAAACGTCAATAGCGTATTTAACCCCGACTCGAAAAAATACTTGCTCGATGAATACGACTTTCATCTGCTTACGAATGCAAAAGAGCTCGTCGAAGCCAGCCCGACGAGAACCCAAAATACAGGCTCGATCCTGATTGGCTTTCCGAAGTTCAACCTCCAGAAAACAGCCGAACAAAATGCGGGCGCTGAAAAAGTCACTCGGGGGGCCATCACCCGTGGGGGAAACCTCACGCGCGGTATGCGCGGGCTCCTTCGCTTTATGAGGGGCAACGAGGGAA
>DASPNN010000526.1:0-3822 GCA_035626495.1 Chryseosolibacter sp. | reverse complement strand
CTCCCCTGGATTCGGCGGCGAGTACCTTCGGCGCGACCGTCATGGTGACCAGTTTTAACGGCGGCTATATTGGTTACGTCACGCCGGGAAAGTATTATGATCTGGATCATCACGAGACCCGGCTGATGAACTGGTATCCTCCCGGTACGGGCGAATACGTATCAACGTGTCTTCAGAAACTGATTGGCGTCGTGATGGCAAAGTAAACTACCACTTAATCATTTTGTCGGCCGGGACCGTGGACCTGAGATCTTTGGCAAGCGCCTCCCGGTATTTTTTTACATAGGAAGCCCAGGCAAACAGTTTGCGCTTTTTGAGATACTCCTGGTCGGGGTCGTTGGAGAAGGCCTCCAGCTCGAATGGGTTGTACCGGTAGGCGATATAGTGGCAATGGCCCCTTGCGCGGGCAAGCACATAGAAGGCGACATACAAGATCCAGTGAAAAATGAAAAGCATCTCCACCTGCTGATGGAAATGTATCGTCTCGTGACGCATCAATCGTATCTCGTCTTTTTCCTGACGGCTGATCCACACGAAAACAAAAAATGAAAGACCCGTGTAATAGTTGAAGATTTTCTTCTTGGTATAGATCTTATATGGAAGCATAACATTTCTCAAACGAAATCCGGGGCGGTTTCATTCGCCGGGACCGGATTCTTTTTTCTCATTGGGGAACAATTCTCAGGCCAGATTCCACCATCTGCTATGGTGGGGTACCGGTTTGCTTATAGCGGATCCCCAGAATGATGATGATTATGTTCATTATCAGCGCGATGGCGTTGGTGACGACAATCGGGATGTCGCTCCGCAACACACCGTACCAAATCCACAACGACAGACCTGCCAGAAGGATTGCAAGATAGAACAGGGACAAGTCATCAGATTTTTTAGTCCGGATGATCTTGATAAGTTGCGGAAGAAGTGAAAATGAAGTGCACAACCCCGCAGCCAGACCCAATATCTCAATTCGGCTTAACTCCAATTGTTTTTGGTACACAAACTCAAAAAAGCATGCCGTTTCCGATTCTAACTGCCGCTACGTTACTCGTATCGCAATGCGGATACAGGATTGGCGCGCGCAGAGCGGATGGTGTGGTAGCAAATTGTCACCAGAGCAATGACCAGCGCCACGGCACCGCCTGTGACAAACACCAGCAAATTGATGTCGATACGATAAGCGAAACTGTCAAGCCATGATCGCAGGAGTAGATAAGTAGCCGGGCTTGAAAGAATAAATGCAATAATAACAAGCATGCTGAAATTTTTTGAAAGCAGAAAAGTGATCTCCGTTTCTGTCGCGCCAAGGGCTTTCCGAATGCCGATCTCTTTTGTCTTTCGCTGGGTGGTGATTGCGGCAAGGCCGAATAACCCCAGGCACGAAATGAGAATCGCAAGCCCAGCCATTACCGTCACGACTGCGCTCAGTTGCTCGTCTGACCGGTAAAGGACCTCGAAGTGTTCATCCAAAAAGCTGTAGCTGAAAGGGTAACTTTCCACGTTGGCCTCCCATACTTTCTTTATATATTCAATCGCCTCCGAGGTGTTGCCTGCCGCAATCTTTACCGTCATTTCATCGTATCCCCAGTCCGGATGTACGACCATAGAAAGCGTGTTGATCTTGTGGTGCAACGAATTGAAATTGAAGTTTTCAGTGACGGCGATGATCGTGCCGAGCGAATCGTCGTGATACCATCCATGCCCAACCTGACTTCCGATCGTTTCTTTGAGGCCGAGCTCCTTCGCAAGGGATTCGTTGACGATGAAAGAAAAACCGTTATCTCGTGGATGTGCTTTCGAAAAATCGCGGCCCTCTTTGATTTTGATGCCATAAACTTTCAGAAAGTCGTACTCGACGTTCACGTTCGATGGAGAAATTGTGAAAACACCAGTGTCGGTTTTTGCTTTGAATCCCCATTGGTGAAAATTGTTTCCAAGACGCTGGCCCGAAGCCGTCACACCTGCGATCAGTTTGCTTTTCAGGAGTTCGTTCTTGATCGTCTCGAATTTCTGATTTGATTCGCGATTGAGATCGATGAGCATCATCTGGTCTTTTTCGAACCCTACGTCGGTGTTCTTCATGAATGATAATTGTTGCAGTACAATGAATGTGCTTACAATCATCGCGATGGCCAGGCCGAATTGAACAACCACGAGGCCACTCCGGAACAGCGAACGTCCTTCTCCCTTACCGCCCCCTTTCAACACACGCGCCATGTTGAAGGAGGTCATGTAAAAGGACGGATAGATCCCTGTAAGGATGCCCAGGACGATGACGACTCCCAGGACTATCACGATTGTGCCTGGATCGTTCAAAAGACCTGTAAGGGAAAGGGTTCTGCCGATCAAACTGTTCAACAACGGTAGGAATATCAGGTCGATCACGAAAGCCAGCGCGAGCGCGAGCAGTGACAGGAGCACCGATTCGAAAATGAATTGCCCGAACAGCTGAAACTTTCTTGCGCCAACGGTTTTACGCACACCGATTTCTTTCCAGCGGTGTGATGACCGGGCTGTGGTAAGGTTCATGAAGTTGACACTTGCGATCAACAGAATAAATCCCCCGACTATCGCAAAAACGTCGAGGTATTTTCCGTTGAATTTCCGGTAGTTGTTGTAGTCATGCTCGATTTCCGTCGAACCAAGATGCACGGCCTCCAGTGGCTGGAGAAACAAAACGTAATATTTATTGATGTCGGGGTTATCCATATGGCGAGACATAAACGCCGGAAGTTTTTTCTCGAATGCCTTGATGTCGGTGTCCGGTTGCATTAGGAGGTACGTGTTCAGAAAGTTGGAGCCCCATCGGTCGTTAAAGGTCTTGTCCTCGCTCGTGACCGTGGCCATGCTAATAAGGGCATCGAACTGCAGATGCGAGTTCTCCGGAACGTCATTCAGGATGGCTGTTACTTTAAAGACGCGTGTTCCGATTTGGAGCATCCCGCCCAACGCCTCCGCTTCATTTTTGAAAAATTTCTTTGCTGTCGTGGCTGTTACCGCGATGGTATTCGGCTCATCTAGCGCAGTCGCGCGGTCACCGATCATGATCCCGTAGTCGAACAGGTCAAGGAACGTACTGTCTACTCGCGCCAGCTGATCGATCAGCACGCGCGTATCGTTTCGTTCTACCAATTGTTTGCCGATGCCCCAAAAGCGCGCGTAAGATCTGACTTCAGGAAATTCGGCGGCGAGTGCGGGTCCCATTCCCGGCATCGACAACGCAACTTTTTGGAGATTCGTACCGGTAAAATTTTGAACCTCATCGAGCCGGTACATGTCTCTTTTCTGTGCGTGAAAATCGTCGAAGCTTCGTTCATCGGTGATGAACAAGTATATAATGATGCAAGCGCCCACGCCAATAGCAAGGCTGAAAACGTTTATAAAAGCATACAGGGGAGATTGCCGAAGATTCCGCAGGCTGATCAGCAGATAGTTTTTGAGCATGACAAAAGGGTTATCGGTTAAAGGAATACTAGTGAATTACCCAATGGTTACGTGGATTTGCAGCTTTTTATACATTCGCATAAAGCTTTTGGCAATTTGAGCAGTAGAAACTTCGCCTTTTTGTCGTTCCCGTGTATTTCTTGATTGTTGGAAGCTCGCAGCGTCCGCACTTTTTTTTGGTAAAAATCAGCCAGTGTTTTTTGAGCTGAAAGACTTTTTTCCACTTATAGAAGTCAAAGCTGTAATTTCTGGCTTCATGTACCAGCGCAGACAGTTTTCGCGGGGGAAGTGCGGCGACTGTGCTGTCTGGATGAACGCCAATACGGAACAAAACTTCGTTTTTAATAATATTCCCGACGCCGGAAAAGATCTGTTGGTCAA
>DASPNN010000525.1:0-3220 GCA_035626495.1 Chryseosolibacter sp. | reverse complement strand
CGGACCGGGTGTCGGTTTCTGGTCTTATAACATCAAGGACCTCGACCAGGCGCGCGATGTTTTGAAACAATACTCTGAATATTACAATACCCGTTATATCAAAATGTATCTTGTCGGAAACCGGCAGCACCGGCAATGGATCATCATGGCCGCGAAGGAACAGGGCCTTAAACCCACCACCGAAGGCGGTCTCGATTTTAAACTTAACATTACCCAGATCATCGACGGGTATCCAGGGCACGAACATGCATTTCCCATTTATCCTTTGTATCGTGACTTCACCAAATTCGTCGCCGAGTCAGGCACAGCCTACACACCGACTTTGCTGGTCTCCTACGGTGGGCCGTTTGCTGAAAACTATTATTATGCAACTGAAAATGTCAACGGCGATCCGAAGCTCAATACATTTACACCGAAGGGCGAGCTCGACGCGAAATCGCGAAGAAGAAGCGGATGGTTCATGTACGACGAACACGTCTTTCCCGACCACGCCAAATTTGTGAACGACCTGGTCACCCAGGGAGGCATTGCTGGTGTTGGTTCGCATGGGCAGCTTCAGGGACTTGGCTATCACTGGGAACTTTGGTCGATTCAGTCGGGAGGCATGACCAACCACAATGCGCTGAAGGTGGCAACCATCCTCGGCGCGCGTGCCCTTGGACTTGATGACGACTTGGGCACGATTGAAGCCGGCAAGCTCGCCGACTTGATTGTCCTGGACAAAAATCCCCTTGAGAATATTCGCCATACAAACACGATCGATAAAGTCATGAAGAATGGACGAATGTTCGATGGCAACACCCTGGATGAGGTTTATCCGATCTACCGAAAGATACTGAACACCTGGCAACAGAACCGGCCGAGCGGAACGCCAGGGATCCGCTAGGAAACTTTTACGACGAATGCCTTGCTCATCGCAGGGCATTTTCGTTTGTTACAATCTTTTTAAAACCCAGTGTTTGCCTGGTCAAATGATCAATTTGTTTTCATTCGGGTTTACACCCGCCCAGCTGGCAATTTTTGTATTGGTGTCCATGCTTATCGGGATGTCGAAAACCGGTGTCCATGGAGCAGGGATGATGGCCGTACCTATGCTTGCCGCCGTGTTCGGAGGGCAGTTATCGAGCGGCATCATGTTACCGCTCCTCTGCATAGCGGATGTGATGGGTGTCTGGTACTATCACAGACATGCGTCGTGGACCCATTTGAAAAAGCTTTTTCCGTGGGCCGCGGCGGGGACGATACTTGGTACGGTGGTTGGGGACGTAATCGATGACGGGACGTTTAAGATGATCATGGCCGTCATTATTGTGATCAGCGTCTTTATCATGGTGTGGCTGGAACGCGGCCATAAAGAGGAAGTGCCCGATTATTATTGGTTTGCAGCACTTACCGGCGTCGCGGGTGGGTTCACGTCAATGATCGGGAACCTGGCCGGTTCTGTCATGGCGATTTACTTTTTATCAATGCGCCTTCCAAAAAATTCTTTTATCGGCACGAGCGCGTGGTTTTTTATGGTGATTAATTGGTTCAAAGTGCCGTTCCATGTCTGGGGCTGGAAAACGATAACCCTCGACACTTTCTTGCTCGACCTTTCGACTACGCCAGTGATCGCTTTCGGCGCATGGCTCGGCATCTTGGTGGTACGGAAGCTCAATGAAAAAATGTACCGCTGGTTCATCATACTGATGACGTTCATTGCTGCGGCGTTCATGCTATTTTAGGCTTGAGATATTCCAGCGACCGATCCCCGCCCCTGAAGGCCGCCGGTGTGGATAAGGAGCACGGTGGATCCGCGCGCGAAATGCCCGCGCTCGATTTCACGAGCTACGGCCCACATCATTTTCCCGGTGTAAACCGGATCAAGAGGGAGGTTATGCCGATCCTGCATCATAACTATAAACCGAAGCAATTCATCCGTAACTCGCGCATAACCTCCGTGATCATACGATGTCAGTAGTTGCCAATTTCCATAATCCGCGCCCGAATAATTCCGTGCAAACGCGGAGATATCTTCATTCAGAAATCCTCCATTCCTGAGAACCGAAATTCCAGTGATATGCTTGGCTCCCTCAAGACCACAAATGAGGCCAGCCATTGTGGCGCCGGTTCCCACGGGCAAAATGAGATGATCGAATTCGGCTTCGCGTGTGAGCATGTGTGCAAATTCGACACACCCCCGTACGCCATCCTGGTTGCTTCCACCTTCCGGGATCAGATAAAAATCGCCGAAGCGGTCGCGCAGATCCCGCGTCATAACAGCATGATCCTTGCGGCGATAGTCTGTTCTTGTTATGAAATGCAAACGCATGCCGCATTCAGTGGCGAATTGAAGCGTCGGATTCCTCGGCTCAACATCCTCGCCGCGAATAACACCGATGCTTTGGAATCCTGCTTCGGCTGCCGCGGCTGCCGTCGCGAAAATATGATTGGAATAGGCGCCTCCAAATGTCAGCAATGTAGCGTGGCCCGCTCGTTTTGCCTGGTCAAGATTATATTTCAATTTCCACCATTTATTCCCAGTCGCGAAGGGATGATTCAGGTCTTCACGCTTTATCCATAGATGCACACCCGCCCGATTTGCCTCGGGTAGTTCAATCCTGACAATCGGGGTGGGCTGATAAGAGATCATTGCACAAAGTTAGTGGTTGCCGGGGCGCACCCACCACTCATTCTGCCGATTACTTTTTCTGGAAAAACGCTTTTGGCACTGATCTAATTTGGTTAGTTTTATACTCTAAGCAAATTAGTAGGGAGGATTCATGGAAGAAGACTATTTCAAGGGCCGCGGGGCGCAAATCAAGACCACAAATAAGTTTCTCAAGGGCCAGTATGTAACCGATCATATTGAAGGCCTGGACGAACCATTACTTTCCGCACCGCAAACCCAGGTGTTTCATGAAACGCCGAAAAAAATCGTCAATAAGGTCACAAGCCCGGACCTCGGCATGATGTATTCGATGAATCCGTACCAGGGCTGCGAGCATGGATGCATTTATTGTTACGCCCGCAATACCCATGAATATTGGGGCTTCAGCGCTGGGCTGGATTTTGAAAGTAAAATCATTGTCAAAGAAAATGCGCCGCAGTTGTTGGAAAAATTTCTGCTGCATCCCGATTGGCAGGCGGTTCCAATTTCCGTTTCCGGCAACACAGACTGTTACCAGCCACTTGAAAGAAAGTTTGAAATTACCAGGCGCATCCTTAAGGTCTTCGCGCA
>DASPNN010000524.1:0-2316 GCA_035626495.1 Chryseosolibacter sp. | reverse complement strand
TGCCATGACCCGAATTTTTCTGAGATTTCGGAAAAATCGGGTGCCCACAAACCGGTAATAAAACTTTTCTCGTTATTTGGTTATGGTTCACTGGAAGATCGGCTGCTCGGGTTATCATTATGCGGACTGGAAACACATTTTCTATCCGGAGAATATGCCGGCAAGAAAATGGTTTGAGCATTATTGTACGCAGTTTAATTCCCTTGAACTGAATGTTACGTTTTACCGCTTCCCGAAGCCCGATTTCTTGCGGGGATGGTATTCGCGATGTCCGGAGAATTTCACGTTTACAGTCAAGGCACCGCGACTGATCACGCATTTTAAACGCCTGAATGAGGCGCAGCACGCGTTGAATAATTTTTATGCAACTGTCGGCGAGGGTTTGCGGGAAAAGCTCGGTTGTATATTATTTCAATTTCCTTCGTCATTTGTTTTTGAGGAACACCGGCTCGAGCGCATTGTCAACCTGATCGATCCTCGTTTCCGAAATGTTATCGAATTCCGGCACGAGTCATGGTGGAATCCGGCTGTATTCAATGCATTCTCCCGGAACAACATCGCCTTTACCGGGATGAGTCATCCAAACCTTGACGATCATCCGGTCCAGACATCATCAATAGGTTATTACCGGTTTCACGGTGTTCCTCACCTGTATACGTCCAGGTATGATGCTCAGACCCTTGAGCGCATTGCGCAGGAATTTCAAAATATGAATGGCTTGACGGAGGCCTATATCTATTTCAATAACACCGCAGATGGCGCCGCGATCGTAAACGCCAAGCAATTCCAGGAATTGTGCGAGGCGGTCTCGCGCGAACATTAAAAAAAACGTCCCAGCGCAAACCGGGACGTTTTTAAACCAAACTCCTCAATCAAACACATCCCGCGAGCGCGGGAACACCAATCCTTAAACCAATTACAAAACGGCTGTCCCCGCCTATTAGTTCTCACTACTACGTTTTTTTAAGCAGCAATTTTTTTAATATCTTCATGAAACATTTTTGACCAAAAGACCCCATGAAAAGATTTCTGCTCATACTTGTCGTGTGCAGTTCGTGCGCGACAACCCCTACCGTACTCCTCAATAAGGAGGCGGACATTCAAACCCTCAACATTTATTTTGACACTTCGGAAGCGCAATTGCCGGAGGCCGTGGACCGATTAGACCTCAGCCTGGATAATTTCATCACCCGTTTCAACGCCGAGCCGCATTCCTTCCAACTGGTTCGCGCCGAATCACCCGACGGTCCATCGACGCTGAAGGTGCGCGTGTCGGCGACGAAGCTCGTAACCGGTGGCCAGCAGGTGGCGGGTGTGCTTGTCAGCATTGTAGGATTGGCCGTTGTACCGACGCTGATGGTGAATTCCGGATCGGATTTTTACATTTTTTTCTATTATTTTCCACACGCCCGGTCTGCCGCACAGCTTTCACTTTCGCCGGACCTAGGCTTGCCGGGCGCGCCACCCGCACGGGGCATGGTTGCAAGTCCCGCATTCCTGAAGTCTCCCGGACGTCAGATTGAAAAGCATGGGAAAACGTTCGAAAAATTCATGACCACGGTTGTCACAAAAATTGAAAGGGACTTGAAAAAGAACAAGAGAGGTCCTCGGTAAAGGCTTCCGGATCTTATCCCATCACCTCGACATTGTCTGCGTTTTCGAAGACGAACTCGGTATCATTTTTCAGGTCCACAAATATCACAGAATCCTTGTGTACTTTGCCGGCGAGAATCTGCTTGGAAAGCTCATTGAGCAGCTCGCGCTGGAGGACACGCTTCAGGGGTCTCGCACCATATTGAGGATCGTATCCAAGCTTTCCTAACCGTTCTTTCGCCGCATCCGACAAATCAAGCCTGACACCTGCTTCTTCGAGCCGCTTGCGTATCAAGCGTATCTGGATGTCGACGATCTTTCGGATATCTTTCCTGCTCAAGGGCCTGAACATGATGATCTCGTCGATGCGGTTTACAAACTCGGGGCGGACCGATTTCTTCAAGAGTGCGACCACTTCGTCCTTTGTATTTTCCAGCACATCAAAGTAGTTTGCATCGGTGATCTTTTCGAAATTTTCCTGGATGATGTGGGACCCGATGTTTGTGGTCATGATGATGATGGTATTTTTGAAATTTGCCACACGTCCTTTGTTGTCCGTGAGCCGTCCATCGTCCAGCACCTGGAGCAGGATGTTGAAAACGTCCGGGTGAGCCTTTTCTATTTCATCCAGCAGGATTACCGAATAAGGTTTTCTCCGAACCGCTTCGGTGAGCTGACCACCTTCGTCATAGCCCACGTAGCCGGGGGGCGCTCCAATAAGCC
>DASPNN010000523.1:0-5978 GCA_035626495.1 Chryseosolibacter sp. | reverse complement strand
ATCATTTTCGCCTCGCGCGGATGCTCCTCCAGATAATATTGCAATATCTCTCCCACAGACTGGTCCACTGCACCCATAGCCTCCGAGTTACCGAGTTTCGTTTTGGTCTGCCCTTCGAACTGAGGCTCCGCCACCTTCACCGAAATCACGGCGGTGAGGCCCTCACGGAAATCATCGCCACTGATGTCGATCTTTACCTTTTCAAGCAAACCGGATTTATCCGCATACGCTTTCAACGTCCGGGTTAGTGCCCGGCGAAAGCCCGCAACATGGGTACCCCCTTCGTGCGTGTTGATGTTGTTGACATAGGAGACCAGGTTTTCACTAAAAGATGTGTTGTAGCTCAACGCCACCTGAATCGGTATCTCCCCCTTGGTATTTTCAATATAGATCGGTTCAGCGATCAGCTTCTCCCGCGTCGCATCGATATATTCAACAAACTCGCGCAAGCCCCCCTGGGAATAAAACTGGTCGTTCCGGGCTTCACCTTTCTCGTCTTTCTCACGCAGGTCCTGCAGGAATATCCGGATACCGGGATTCAAAAACGACAGCTCGCGCAACCTGGAGGCTACCGTTTCATAATTGTACTCCCACACTGTAAAGACCTGCTTGTCAGGTTTGAAGTGTACCGTTGTGCCACGCTTGTCAGATTCGCCAACTACGCGCACCGGATACTGCGGATTTCCGCGCTCATACTCCTGCTCGAACATCTTGCCCTCCCGGAAAACCGTGGCTTTGAGATATTCTGAAAGCGCATTGACGCAGGAAACTCCCACACCATGCAATCCCCCCGAAACTTTATACGTGTTCTTGTCAAACTTCCCACCCGCATGAAGAACGGTCAACACAACCTCCAACGCCGACCGCTTTTCTTTTTCGTGCATATCCGTGGGTATACCGCGGCCGTTGTCTTCTACAGTGATCGAATTATCTTCGTGAATCGTCACGCGGATCGTGTCGCAATAACCGGCAAGGGCTTCATCGATGGAGTTGTCTACAACCTCCCAAATGAGATGATGTAACCCCTTGGAGCTCACGTCGCCAATGTACATCGCCGGCCGCTTCCGAACCGCTTCGAGACCTTCGAGAACCTGAATATTACTCGCTGAATAATCAGCTGGAACTTTCCCTTTTACTTCGCTCATTTTTGGAGTTTAAAACCGTCAAAATTAAGTCTTTTTGCTGCCGAAATCCCATTTTTCCAAGGAAAATTCTCAAGTATTTTCTCTCTCAAGGCACTCAGAATTATCCTTGTAAAAATATAACTAAATTATTAGTTTTAGGGGTGTTTTCATCTGGAATTACTACCTCAATTAGTGTTGTTACGTTACTACTGACAACCCTCGCAATGAAATGCGAGACCAACGCTCAGACATCGCGCGGAAGAAGTGTAAAAATGCCCGTTTTCAGAGCGATGTCAGACTCGGTCGACTACCACACAACCATGGACCGGCTGGCTAATATGTACCGCCAGGATCATGTTGACGAACCGCAGGCCGACAGCCTCCGGAATGTGATTGACCAGATTGTCAGGGAACGTATTGTGCGCTACAGGATTATCTATTACCCGACACCGGGTTTTATCGAAATGCATCAGTTGGATACAATTACAGATCCTACAACAGTGGAGTCATTGAGTCTGTCCGGCGGAAATGCTCAACTGGACCCGGCCGTGTTCCGCTGCCCGAACCTGAAGCGACTCGAACTCATTAACACGTCGATAAAAAAACTACCAGGAGCTCTGGCTAGATTGAAAAGTCTCGAAGAGGTTATTATCTGCAACAACACAATCAACGGACGTCTGAAGCTCGAAAAGAATGAAAGGATCTTACAGTTAACAATTCACGGTGACGATCCAACAAACCTTCCCCGCTCCTATCGGAGACTGAAAAATCTGCAAACGCTCGACCTTTCTGAAAACCACCTTAAAAAATTTCCAAAAGGAATTCGCCGGAACAGAAAATTGCTGGCGCTGGACTTGCAGGAGAATGAACTGGAATGGCGTGCATTCGAAAGAATTCCGGTGTGCCGGTCGCTCGAGCGATTGGCCTTGCAACACAACAGGCTGCAAGCCGTGCCGGCGTCGATTACCCGTTTCAAGAAGCTTAAACGGCTGTCGCTGAACTACAACAACATCACGACCGTCCACCCGCGTTTTGCAAACCTGTCGGGCCTTGAATATGTGTCGTTTTATCAAAACCGTTTGCGCCAAATCCCGACACCCCTATACGCACTTGCGTCATTGCGCGTGCTTGATCTTTTCCATAATGAGATCGAAGGACTTGACACGACTTTACACCGGTGGAAAAACCTGGAGATCCTTTATCTGGCCCATAACAAGATCGTGTTCCTCCCCGCTAACCTGAACAGGCTCACCTCGCTGACGCACCTTTACCTGGATCACAACCGGATCGACCGGCTGCCGGAATCTGTCGGACGACTGAGTGGACTACAGGTGCTCAAGATTAACCATAACTGGATTAAGGAATTGCCTGCCTCGGTCTTGAAATTACACGTGCTTGAAGAGCTGGATATCTCCAACAATTACATTCAGGATATACCGCCGGAGATCTTTGATTTCAAGAATTACAAGATCTTTTCATTGGCGAACAATCCATGGTCTCCGAGGACAAAATCTTTCCTTCACCAAAAAGTAAAGGAACTGCGTGCCCGCGATGTTTTCGTACATGTTCTCGGCCAAAGTGATACTGATTAGTTCACCCCTTTTGCTCACTGGTCAGGATCGAGCGCGCTTCTTCCAGCGCCGCTTTTTGTTTTGCCGAGACTACCGGGTATTGCAAATCGAGCTTGAGGAATTGCCGATAAATGACCGAGGCGATCACCAGCCGGGTAAACCATTTGTCGTTCGCTGGAACAATAAACCAGGGTGCGTGAACCTGTGAAGTCGCTCCGATCGCGTTTTCATAGGCTACCTGGTATTGGTCCCAGTATCCGCGCTCCTTCAGATCCGAAAGCGAAAATTTCCAGTTCTTCGTTGGATCGTCGATGCGCTGCAGGAAGCGTTTCCGCTGCTCCTTCTTCGATACATGAAGAAAGAATTTAAGAATGATCGTCCCGTTCTCAAACAGATTTGATTCGAAACGATTGATCTGTTCATAGCGTCTTTTCCAGAATTCCTCGTTCACTTTTTCAACCGAATCGATGCCTGGCAATTTCTCATTTAAGATGTATTCGGGATGGACCCTGGTAACGAGCACGTTTTCGTAGTGCGACCGGTTGTGGATCGCAATCTCGCCGCGCGCGGGCAAGGCCAGGTAATGCCTCCAGAAATAATCGTGATCCAATTCGTGAGCCGTCGGACCTTTGAAACTGTATACCTTCACGCCGAGTGGATTGAATCCCGACATGACATGCTTGACCGCGCCGTCTTTGCCAGCAGCATCCATCGCCTGAAAGATAATCAGGATGCGGTATTTATCGTGCGCATAGAGCATATCCTGGATCTCGGCAAGGTGCTTGCGGCCAGCCTCGAGCAATTCCTCAGCGTCCTTTTTGCCGAGCTCTTCGCCGGTATAGTCCGTGTCGAAGTCGGCAAGACGCACCGTGGCGCCGGGTTTGACCATGAATTTTTCAAGGGGAATCAAGCGTTCGTCTGCAAGCATAGTATGGGGCTTTAAGGCTGTTGCTTAAAGATGGCGATTTCATCGCTCCCGCGCAAAGTCAGTATTGATTACTTCTCAGCATCACAAGGGTGCATCCTTCCACCACCTCGATGCCGCGATCCTCCGCCAATTTCTCAAGCGTAAGATTCTCCGTACCTGGATTGAAAATGATCCTTTTCGGCTTGAGACTCAGCAGGTACTCGTACCATTCGGGCTGACGCTGGGGACCGATATACAGCGTGATCGTATGTACATCCTTCACTTGGGGTTTCTCAAAAATGCTCAGGATTGGAACGCCGAAGACTTCCCCTTTTTTTATTCCGATTGGCACGATTTCGTTATTGTAATGCGTAAGCATACGGGCCGCCAGATACGCATAACGCGAGGGGTCTGTTGTTGCTCCGATGATAACCGTCTTCTTCACGTTACACGTGGTATTTGACCTATAAACAAAATATGTACTGGTAAACGAACAAATTAAATCTATCTTCGTTCAAAAATAAAAACTGTTTATGCGATCCTACGCTTTTTTGCTCTTGGTTGTCACCGTTTTCTTCCCTCTCCTGGCACCTGCCCAATCTTCAAAGGAAAATTCCTACACCTATACGATCGACCTTTCCCAAGTGCGTGATGATCGCGTATTTGTAGAATTATCTCCACCCGCTATTACCACCGATGAGATCACGTTTTATCTGCCTAAAATCGTACCCGGGACCTATGCGATTGCAGACTACGGAAGGTATGTGACCGACCTGAGTGCAGTCGACAAGAAAGGCAAGAAGCTCGAAATCCAGAAGCTGGATGAGAACTCATGGAAGATCAAGGACGCAAAAAAGCTGAAGAAAATCAGCTACTATGTGGACGACTCCTGGGATACCACAGTAGCGGGGCCCGAAATATTCTGGCCGGCAGGTACCAACATCGAAGCGGGCAAGAATTATGTCATCAACACAAGCGGATTCTTCGGTTACTTCGACGGTCAGAAGGAGCGCCCGTTCCAGTTGAAAATCATCCGGAGCAAAGACCTTTACGGGTCAACGGGCCTCATACCGACAGTTACCGGCGCCGCACCCGCCACGGTGAAGATCGAAAAGGTCGACAATCCCAAAGACAAAGTTGTTGACGTCTTTAAAGCATCAGATTATGACGAGCTTATCGATTCACCCCTGATGTACAGCCAGCCCGACACTGCCGTGATTCGTGTGGCGAACACCGAGGTGCTTGTCGGGTCCTATTCGCCAAATAAGAAAGTTACCGCCAAGGAAATTGCACGCAGCATAGAGCCGGTCCTGATGGCGCAGAAAGAGTTTCTCGGAGGAGAACTACCGGTTCAGAAATATGCCTTTATCTTTTACTTCACCGATCAACCGGTGACTTCCTACGGCGCGCTCGAACACTCATATTCATCCTTGTACTACATGCCAGAGATGACCATCGACCGCATGGAACAACAACTTCGCGATTTTGCCGCACATGAATTCTTTCACATCGTAACGCCGCTCACGGTCCACTCCCAGGAAATAGAAAATTTCGATTTCAACAACCCTAAAATGTCTCAGCATTTGTGGATGTACGAAGGGGTCACTGAATACTTTGCCGGCCTGGTACAGGTGAAATACGGCTTGATTGGCATCGATCAATACATCGGCATGTTGCAGGAAAAAATGCTGACAGCCGACCAATTCATCAATGACGTGCCCTTCACGCAGATCAGCAAATTCACCCTCGACAAGTACCACGACCAGTACTACAATGTTTACCAAAAAGGCGCGCTCATCGGACTCTGCCTTGATATCAAGCTGCGCAAGCTTTCCAACGGAGCCTACGGCCTGCAAAACCTTATGCGCGACCTGTCGAAAAAGTACGGTAAGAACAAAGCATTCGAGGACGACAAACTATTCGAGGAAATCACCCGGATGACCTACCCGGAGATCGGAACGTTTTTCGAAAAGCACGTCAACGGCCCGGAAAAGCTGCCGCTGAAAGAGGTATTTAACGACATCGGAATCATTTATAATGAACAGGATACGATCCAGGACTTCAGCCTTGGAATTGGCAACGAAAACATCCAGATCACCACCATTGACGATAAGCCGAAGCTGATGATATCTACGACTGAAACGATGAATGCGATGGGCAAGTCCCTCGGCTTCCAGGACGGCGACATCCTGATGAAAATGAACGGTGAAGCGATCCCCGACCTTGGCCCGGATTTCCCTCCGTTCATTCAACGTCAGCTGTTCAGCCTTCCCACCGCGAAGGAACTCAGCTACACCGTGTTGAGAAAGGATTCAACCGGCGTCGCCCAGGAAGTCGAACTGAAGGCCCCTGTCCACAAGATCGATCAGGTCCGAA
>DASPNN010000522.1:0-6793 GCA_035626495.1 Chryseosolibacter sp. | reverse complement strand
GTTGCAGCAGGTCAAAAAATTTGGCAGG
The DNA here is from genome assembly GCA_035626495.1 of Chryseosolibacter sp. Lineage (GTDB taxonomy): Bacteria > Bacteroidota > Bacteroidia > Cytophagales > Cyclobacteriaceae > Chryseosolibacter. The sequence continues at coordinate 6,765 of DASPNN010000522.1, read as the reverse complement.
TGTCTTATCATACCGCGATCAGGTGGGTTCATTTTACATTGACAACCGCACAGAATGGGTTGGTTCGTTTCTCGTATCCGATCGTTGTGCTTGGCCCATGTCCGGGATAAACGGTAGTATTGTCCGGGAGTGTAAATAGCTTCTTATGAATGCTGTCTATCAGCAACTGGTAACTGCCACCGGGCAGATCGGTGCGGCCGATGCTGTTGTAAAACAGGACATCACCCCCTATGAGGGATTTAGATTGTTCGTCATAAAAGGCAATGTGTCCGGGTGAGTGGCCCGGGACAAACAACACTGTCAGCCGCTGTTTGCCGAAAGTAACTTCGTCGCCCTCGTTGAGGAACCCATCGGGAGTAGCCCCAGTGTATGAAGTCAGTCCGTAATGTGACGACAGAACCTCCGCAGACTTCAAAACCGCCTGTTCTTTTTCGTGGATCAGCAGCCTGACCTTGTACTTTTCTTTAATAAAATAATTGCCGAGCACATGATCGACATGACAATGCGTGTTGAGCAGCAGTTTCACATCCAGGTGATGGTCGGCGATAAAGCTCTCGAGTTCGTAGCGCTCCTCAGGTTCGTAGCAGCCCGGATCAATGACGATACACTCTTTACTTTCGTCGAAGAGCACAAAGGAGTTTTCCTCGAACGGATTAAAAACAAATGACTGGATCTGGAGCATGCTTCAAAAAGTTTTCAAAAATAGGCTGAGTTTCTTCTTCAGGCCAGTTATTTATTTCAATATTTAGCCCTGTGAAGCATTTTTCGCATGATTACATAATTGTCGGACAAGGACTCGCGGGTTCGTGCGTCGCCGTCCAGTTGCTCCGGAAAAAGCGCAGCTTCGTGGTCATCGATCAGCCTGATGACAATAGGTGCACCGTCGTAGCGGCTGGAATGTTCAATCCCGTCACCGGTCAGAACCTCATAAAGACCTGGATGGCCGATTTCCTTTTTCCGTACCTTCACGATTTTTACCCGCAGGCTGAGGGGGAGACGGGCCAAAAGTTTTTTTATTCCCTCCCTCTTTACCGGCCGTTTGCTTCCGTCCATGAGCAAAACGAGTGGGTGGCTAGAAGCACAGATCCAGTCTATCAGCCGATTATTGAGGACATTTCCACCAGACCGGGCTTTCCCGGCGTGCGTGATCCTTTCGGCGGACTGACCTTGAAGCAATGTGGATACATCCGGACGACGATATTCGTCCACGCATTGCGGGCGAAGCTGGTCGCGCAGAATTGTTACAAGGCCGAAACCTTTGATCCATCCAGGCTGAAGCTGTTGGAAGGGGGTGTCTCATATGGGCAAATCATGGCGCGACGAGTGATTTTTTGCGAGGGTGCCGGAGTCGTGTCCAATCCCTGGTTTGGCAAATTGCCAGTCAGGCCCCTCAAGGGTGAAACGATCAGCATAAAATCCGAATACGATAGACAAGTTATAGTGAATCGGGGCGTTTATATGGTTCCGGCCGGGGAGACGGGAACCTGGCGCGTTGGGTCAACATACAATTTCAAAGACCGGGTCCCGGGCAATACGGCAGCGGGGAGGGAGGAGCTTCTCGAAAAGCTTGCTGACCTGATCGACTTTGATTTTGAGATCTTTGGGGAAGATTGGGGGTTCCGGCCTACCGTGGTCGATCGGAAGCCGATTCTTGGGAATCACCCCCAATATCGTCAACTGGTCATTTTTAACGGGCTTGGCACCAAAGGAGTAAGTCTGGCACCTTATTTTTCTGATGTATTGCTCCAATGGCTGGAAACAGAAACCCCCCTACATAAAGACGTTGATGTTAGTCGTTTTAAATCATATATTGAATTTCCGGCAAATTAATATGGCTTTCAAAAGTGGAATTTCCCTGGTTTTCACCCTGGCTTTCTTTACGATTGTAGATGTAGAGGCACAATACGTGCAGGAAACATTCGGTAAGAACCGGATCCAGTACAGACAGTTCAATTGGCAATACCTCAGCGGCGAGAATTTCGACGTCTACTACTACGATTCAAGGAAAGCGGTGGCTCAAAACGCCCTGGAATTTCTCGAGTCCGAATTTGACCGGATTACGGACCTGATCGGTTATCCGCCGTATTTCAAGACGAAGGTCTTCCTGTACAACTCGCTTTCAGACCTGCGTCAAAGTAACGTCGGCCTCAATAGGACAATATATACAGTAAATGGCGAAACGGAATTCATCAAACCTTACGTCGAGGTTGCCAATATCGGCACTGCCCAGGAATTCAAGGAAGAACTGATCCTCAGAATCTCAGAGCTGATGGTGGATGAAATGATGTTTGGAGGCTCGCTCAAAGACATTTTTCAGAGTTCGATTCTAATGAATTTGCCTGAGTGGTTTGTGGAGGGCGCCGGGTTATACGTCGCCAAAGGTTGGAGCGGTGAAATGGATGACTACATCCGGCAATTGATGCAAAAGAAGAAAGCGAAAAAAATCACAAAGCTGACCGGTAAAGAAGCAGCGCTCGCCGGGCAATCCGTATGGAATTTTATCGCTGAGAAATATGGTAAAAGCAGTGTGGGGAACATCCTGAACTATACACGCATCACGCGCAATGAGGAGAAAAGTGTGTTGATCACGCTCGGCGTGACATTCAGGCAGCTTATGAACGAATGGTATAAATACTATTCGGAAATGGAAGAGCGTGTCAGTCAATCCTATATTTCACCGGACGACAGCAAGTTCCTTTCCCTCCATCAGAACAAGACCACGGTATACACGACCATCAAACTCAGTCCCGACGGCCAATACCTCGCGTTCGCTGAAAATGATCGCGGTCGTTACATCGTGAAAGTACGATCATTGAAGAACGGGAAGGAAAGAACCATCATATCTGGCGGCAGCAAGGTGATCAATCAACGGGTGGATTATTCGCAGCCTCTCCTTAGCTGGGCTGATGCCAATACCCTTGGCGTCATAGGGGTCAAGAACGGACAGTATGTTTTCTGGCTGTATGATCTCCAAACGCGCTCCAAGCTGCCCCGGGAGCTCGACCGGTTCAGCAACATCCGAAGCCTGAATTTTTCCGGCAATGGACGGCTTGCGATTCTCAGCGCCGACTTCGAAGGTCGTAACGACCTGTTTTTGCTCAGCGCCAGGCGCGACCGCGTTCGCCGACTGACCAACGATTTGTATGACGACCTCGATCCGAGTTTTATCCCGGGAACCAATCGAATTGTTTTCAGTTCAAATCGTCCGAACGACACCTTGCGGGCTGCCGTCGCGCCTCAATTCGGCAAGCTCACCGATTATTACAATCTGTTCGTTTTCGATCTGGACACGACCAAAAATAATCTCAAGCGCCTCACCAATACGCTGAGCCGCGATATACATCCCATCGCCGTCGATGGTGACAATTTCTTTTATCTCAGCGATCAACGCGGAATCGTGAATCTTTTCAAGTACCACCGGCCTTCCGGGATCTATTCGCAGGTCACCAATTATAGCACGAGCATTAACGAGTACGACCTCAATTTTCCCTCCAACACACTGGTTTTCGTTTCTACCAACAAGATGCGACAGAATATTTTTGTCGATAAAGAGTTCAATGCCAGCCGGCAGGTGTTTACGCCTGCGACACGCCGCAAGGAACTCCAACAAGCCCGTGTCATTCGTGAGAAGCGCAAGCAGGAAGAAAATAAGAACATGAGCATCAAGGATCTTCTCAATGCCCGCCTGAAGGAGAGCCAGCCGCCGAAACAGGATACCACCGTTCTGCAAGATACTTTGAAGACGGATACCGTCCGCCTACCGGTCGATACCGTCAAAAGTCAGGACGACGTTAATACCGATAATTACGAATTCGACGCCGGCGCTAAAAAGGAAAATGTTGTCAGCACGGAAAATTATAAGTTCGAAGATGATGCTGTGAAGCAGAACCAGAACAGTGAGACATTCATGACGCGGTATATAAAAGCCCGCGACCAAAGCCGTGTCTTAGGCCCATTTGATTATGAAACAAAATTCAGCGCGGACAATCTTGTCACCTCGTTGGTTATTGACCCGATGCGGGGACTGGGAATTTTCCTTGAAGCACAAATGAATGATATGCTGGAAAGTTATCGTTTCAATGGCGGTATCATGACCACCCTTGATCTTCGACAGGGCGACGTGTTTGCCGAATTCCAATACCTGCCGCGGTTTATCGATTTCAATGTGCGCTTCGACAGGAAAGCCATCCGCTGGACACCCCATCAAAATATTTACAAATACACCTTGCACAAGCTTGAATTCGGGGCGGCTTTTCCGTTCACAGACAGGATGCGACTGACGTTGAATCCATTCGGAGCCGTTGCATACTCCATCAACCTGGGCGAACAACCTTTCCCGATTAATCCACCGTCTGCTTCGGCGACCAATCGATACTATGCCGGTGCAAAAACAGAGCTCGTCTATGATAACTCGGTGAGTACAGGCATGAACCTCATGGAAGGGACCCGCGGCAAGATCAGCTTCAGCCATTATCAGGGCATTGACGAATCCTTCAATAGTTTCAGCCGGGCTTCGATTGATGTCAGGCACTATCAGAAACTGTACAAGGAAATCGTGTTTGCCGTCCGGGGATTCGGAGGAACGTTTTTCGGACATTCACCTAAAAAATTCCTGCTGGGAGGGATGACCAACTGGTTGTTCAGTAACGCTTACATGGATGGTGTCACTGGCAGAGGTGAGCAAAACCCGCTCGGCGTTACAACGGAAACACAGGATCTGCTGTTTGTGGAGTACGCAACAAACTTGCGGGGCTTCGATTACGCGACGCTCTTTGGCAATAGTGTTATGCTGATGAATGCCGAGCTCCGCATCCCGTTGATTCGTGCATTGTCGAACGGACCTATCGCGTCGAACTTTTTCCGTAATCTGCAATTCATCGGATTCTACGACATGGGTACCAGCTGGTCCGGTAAACCACCATTCTCGTCGGAAACCAGCGTCAGCTACAACGTGATCAAGAACGGACCTTTTACGGCACAGATCAAAAACTACCTGAATCCATGGTTGTACAGCTATGGCGTCGGCGTGCGCACCGTGGTATTCAGCTATTATCTGAAATTCGATCTTGCATGGCCGGTTCATAACTATAATGTCGGTAAGCCGCGCGGTTTCCTCACACTGGGATTCGATTTCTGATTCAAAACATTTTCTCCATCTTGCACCTGTTAAACTTTACAGTGCATGATCAAATCCATGACAGGTTTCGGACAGGTATCCTTCGATGATGGCCAGTCGCAGGTGCATATCGAAGTAAAAAGCCTCAACTCGAAATTCCTCGATCTCAACCTGAGAATCCCAAAAGAGTTTTCCGAAAAGGAAATGGAGGTCCGCAATCTGATCAGCGAAGTGCTCGAAAGAGGCAAAGTTTCGGTGGCCATTGATATCGACCGCATTCAGAACGCGAGCATCAAGCAAACTTACAACGAGGCACTATTTACTGCGTATTACCTCGAGCTGAAAAAGCTTGCCGACAAGGTTTATGCGCCATATGAAAATATTTTTGAGCTTGCCCTGAACTCGCCCGACGTGATCAAAAACACACAGGAGGAGCAGCTCAGCGACGAGACCTGGCAACGCATCCGGCAAATACTTACCGACTGTCTGAAGAAATGCGACAAGTTCAGGGCCGACGAAGGAAAAGTGCTCGAGGACATGCTGCGGAATTGCATCCTGGCCATCGCCAAGAATCTGGAAAGCATCAGGCTACTCGATCCCAAACGCGTCGCCAGGATCCGTGAACGATTAAGAAGCAACGTGAATACATTTCTCGGAGAAGAGGGCTTTGACCTCAATCGCCTTGAGCAGGAGATAATTTTCTACGTTGAAAAGCTTGACATCAATGAAGAAAAGGTCAGGCTGCAATCCCATCTGGATTATTTTCTCGAGGTGTTGCGCGAAAAACAATCGAATGGCAAAAAGCTTGGCTTCATCGCTCAGGAAATAGGCCGGGAAATCAACACGATCGGCTCGAAATCGAACGACGCGGAGATGCAGAAGCATGTTGTTCTGATGAAAGAAGAGCTGGAAAAAATCAAAGAACAGCTGAACAACGTGGTATAGTTACTCGTGCTCTTTTAGCAACGACACTTTGATGGCTACTGGGTTGATTTTCTTGGCGATCGCCCATTCGCTGGATATCCGCTGGTCGCCAATCAGACTGTCGAGGTTGGCAGTGGTGTCATATATTTCAGGTAGACCGAGCGTTACCTGCAACCGGCGATGCTGGAGCGCACCATTACTCCAATCCACCAGTCCCCCGTAATCCCATTCAAGGCCCATGAACTCAAGAGGACCTTTATTTAGGGTGACGAGACTCGACAACGGGGTGCCTACTGTAATTCCTTCTGATGTTTGCCACCGGGTGCCTGGTTCATCAATGAAAACCTCACTCAAACCCGAAAAGTTAATTGAATCATTCCAGATCACCGATACTTTTCGCGGAGAGTTGGCATACAACACCGATACCACGTACTGCCCGGATGCTTCCGGGTACCAAAGCGTGTCCCGTGTCACGTTATTTTTTCCGAAGGCTTGCGCCAACGATGCCTCGTCCGCAAACGAGAGAAGCGTGTCAAGAATCATGACCTCGCGCGCCTGCGACGATTCGCTGATTTTGGATTCTTTGCAGGAAATCAGCAGAACAATCGCCACGATCAGGAGCCTCGATAATTTTTTCATCTTTAAATGAGTTTTGCCAGCGTGCTGATATAGCGTTCGGGCACTTCTCCCTTTACCGCCGTCTGGTAATCGTTGTAGCTGCACGG
>DASPNN010000521.1:0-6977 GCA_035626495.1 Chryseosolibacter sp. | reverse complement strand
TGCAAAGTATCGGACGATTGTATCGCTGCAATTTGGCTATGCGGCGTTCCATTTCTTCCGGCGATTCGTAATTGTGGAAGGTGATGACATCGGAGCTCTCGAGCATGAAGCGGTCCAACTCCTTCACCTTCATCTCACACCATTCCCCGATCCACACTCCAGACGTCAATGGCTGTGAAGGGTTCATTTCCCGCGCCCACGCGAATGTCTTTTTCAGAAGTTTCAATGCGAGGTCGGCCTTGTTTTCCGGTTCGAAAATTCCGTATGAAGCCTGGTTTCTGTTGCAGGGTTCATTAAATAAGTCCCACACGTGAACACGTTTGTCATTGGCGAAATGACCGATAACACCTTTGACATAACCTTCGAGTTCATCGTGCCTTGACTCATCTTTAAGGATATCGACACCCGGACTTTGCAACCACCCCGAGTTATGAACGCCAATTTTGTATTCGCGTTTGCCCGGTTCCGGGAAAGGATTCCAGACGCTGTCGAATAATACGAACATGACGCCCAGCTTGTGGCTGTCTGCAATGTTCAGAAATGTTTCCATCCTTTCCAGCAGGCCATCCGAATCATGCTTCCACAGCAGATCGTGAAGAAACACGCGGATCGAGTTGAATCCGAGATTTTCAGCCCACGCAAGTTCCCGATCGATCGTCATGGGATCGAACGAGTTTTCTTCCCACATTTCCAGCTGGTTGACAGCTGTTGAAGGAGCGTAGTTACAGCCAAGGAGCCAGCCCTTCTCGCCGTACCATTCAGTTGCTTTTTCTTCAGACCATTGACCTTGTGCCAGCGGCTTCTTCCCGTTCACAGTATATTTCATATCGTTAAAGAGAGAGATCTATCTTGTCTAATGTTCACAATCAAACTTCGCTGCCAAACCGAGAAATCGCTCTCCGAATGACTTGACAAAAGTGATCAATTTCCATGCTGACTTTAACGCATTTTGTGGCTGAAAATTCCAGGATGTAAGATTTGTATGCAAAGTCATAGGCCTTACCGGCGATACGCCCCGCATTGGATGGGAAACCCAATAACTGCGCGCGAAAATTCGCGCAGGCAGCCGTTAAAGATCAACAACATTCGTCGCGGACAGGGCGATCGTCCAGCTCTTGCGAAAAAAGCAGGAAACAATACAAGCCAGCCTGATCCCGCGCACTTATTCGGCAAAATGCCGCGCAGCCGCGCAAGCAAAAGTCATTAACCGTTGACGATCTCGCCTCCGTTTGGATGCAGGACCTGTCCAGTCATATACGAGCTATCAGCGCTTGCCAGAAAAAGATAACAGGGGGCGATCTCCGCCGGTTCCCCCGCGCGCGCCATGGGCACATCGCTTCCGAAGTTCGAAACCTTATCGGCCTTGAAAGAGGAAGCGATCAACGGTGTCCATACTGGTCCTGGCGCAACCCCGTTGACGCGTATTTTTCTTTTGACCAGGTTGGCTGCCAGGCTTCGCGTAAAACTCACGATGGCTCCTTTTGTCGATGCGTAATCGATCAACCCGCCGCTTCCACGATATGCGGTAACGGAGGTCGTATTGATGATACAGCTGCCGGCCGGCATGTTTGGGAGGGCTGCGATCGTCACCCAGAAATAAGAGAATATATTGGTGCTGAAAGTTTTCAGCAGCTGTTGAGTGGTTATTTCTTCAGGTTTTTTCACTTCCCAATGAACGGCTGCGTTGTTTACGAGCACATCGATACGGCCGAATTCTTTAATAGTTTTTGCGACAACTTTTCTGCAATGTGCTTCCTTGCTGAGGTCGCCCGGTATTAAAACACACTGCCGTCCTTCTTTGCGGATCATTCTTTGAGTTTCGATTGCATCCGGATCCTCATTGAGGTACGCAATTGCAATGTCAGCTCCTTCTTTGGCAAATAGTACGGCCACGGCGCGGCCAATGCCGCTATCACCACCGGTGATGAGTGCAACTTTGCCTTTTAATTTGCCGGAAGGTCTTTGGGATGTCTCGGCTTTGGGCTCCGGCTCCATTTTGGATTCGAGCCCGGGCCGTTTTTGCGTTTGGGGTTTACGCAGTGGACGTTTTTTTCCTCCTTTTTGCATAAACGTGATTTAAGTCGGTTTTTAATCGGTTTGATTTAACGGTTGGTCGCGCGAGGCGAGTTCCGCGGGTGAGTTCCTTTCAAACAGGTAGCGGTTTTCTTCACTCCACCAACCCTTTTCATTCATGGCCGGGTGATGAAGCAGCGGGTCGGCCGAGAGTGCAGCGATGTAGTCCCCCACGGGTGTCCGAACAGCATGTCCGCAACTGACATCAAATGCGCCTGACTCATAATCGCCCATCGGCTCGGTCAAGAGTGAATTCCATCCATAAGCTCCCAATAGCGACCAGCTGGTCACCGCGCGAATGTCGATGTCTTCGCCGCGTAAGGCGATGCATGCATTTCGGATCTCGCCGAACCAACGGATCTGGTTGTCGTAGTCACAATTCATGTGAACTTCAGTCACTGCGATGGGGATGCGGTAACGTTCCCAAGCTTCACGGAGTAGCACCTGGATGCCAGAGGCCTCATTGTGACGAACGCGTATTGCCTCAACATCCGCATAACGGTGGCGGTGGTTGTGACCATGTTTTTCGGACGGATACCGTTCGAGGTCTTCGTCGAGGTACCGTTCCGAGGTGGCGTAATAGTCCATGCCCAGAATATCGGGGGGGCAAGGGTTGTCCTCAAAAAAATGCAAGTCAGTGGCCGAGGCGGCATAGTGTTGCAGATAGGCCCACAACGGATGGCCTGGACGCACACGGCCACACAAAATATCGAACGTCAGCCAACGCCTGTGATTTTCAAATTCAGCCTGATAGGCCATCAGGGGCGTGCTGTAGATTTTTGCGAGATCCTCGGTTTGGACCAGTTTTGCATCCGGGTTGATCTTGCGGATTTCCGCCATCGACAGAACAACTCCCTTTAGTTCATTCAACAGAATCTGAACAAAAGCGCGATCATTCCGCCGGTGGGGATACCACAATGCGTAGAGGCCGGAAAACCGTGCGGTGGTCAATGGCTCATTCACAGGCGTATAATAATCCAGCCATGGAAATTTTTCTGCCACCTTTGCAGCATAAGAGGCGAGCTCGGTGGCGAACCCGGGCATGGTGACATCGGCATATTTAGGTCCGCTACCATGGTGAACCAAGCCGACGATTGGCTTAATGCGGTATTGCTGCAGCGTGGTAAGGGCCAGCTCGGCATGGTCCCAATAAATCGAAGAGTGTCTTTTTGGCTGGTATTTTTCCCAAATTACAGGATACCGGATGCTGGTGATTCCCAGAGCGGCAATGGCCTGGAGATCTTCTGCTATCCGGTCATAGTGTTTCGAGTAAGCGAGTTGATCAAAATATTTTCCTTTCACCCGGTTAAACGAACACTCAAGCCCGCCCCACAGCTCAGGTATGCTGGAAAACTTTTTCTCCATTGACGCGTTTTTCGAATTGCTGCTGCGAAATCTTCTCAAACAACGTTAAAGATTGCGCAACCACCTGATCCATGTTATAATATTTGTAGGTAGCCAACCTTCCAGTGAAATATGTGTTTGTCATCGTGCTGGCCAGCCGTTGATATTTCTTATAGATCTCGGCATTTTCCGGTCGGGGAATCGGATAATAAGGATCGCCTTCCGCCTGCGGATATTCGTAAACAATCGACGTTTTGGGATGAACCTGTCCGGTAAGATATTTGAACTCGGTGATCCGTGTATAAGGCTGTTCATTGGGGTAGTTGATGGTACCGGTTTGCTGGAAGGTGGCTGTGTCGTGAGTTTCAAAACGAAATTCCAGGGAACGATAGGGCAACCGTCCGTAACAGTAGTTGAAGAACCCATCGATCGGTCCCGTATAAACGACGAACTTGCTGGGAATTCCATCAATGACCTCCTTATAGTCGGTATTGAGCATGATCTTGATATTCGGATGCGACAGCATCTTCTGGAACATGCGCGTGTAGCCATACAGTGGCATCGCCTGGTATGTATCGGTAAAATACCGGTCATCACGGTTGGTTCGGGTTGGAACTCTTGCTGTCACAGAAGCATCAAGTTCGGAAGGGTCCAGGTCCCACTGCTTGCGGGTATAGTTCCGGAAGAACTTTTCATATAACTCCCGCCCTACCTTACTCAACACGACGTCCTCCGATGTTTTGATCCTTTCGATTTTTTCAGCTTTGGACTCGAAAAACGCTTCCACCTCATTACAACTCAGGTTCAAACCATAAAGTTTATTGATCGTGTTCAGGTTGATTGGAATTGGCACAAGCTGACCATCCACACTGGCCAGCACCCTGTGCTCGTACGGCCTCCATGCAGTAAACTGGCTTAGATAATCGAACACTTTTTTGGAATTGGTATGGAAAATATGAGGCCCATACCTGTGCACCAAGATTCCATCCTTGTTATAATAGTCATAGGCGTTTCCGCCGATGTGATCCCTTTGATCGATGATTAGAACCTTTTGATTACCTACCGATGCCAAACGCTCGGCCAATACACTCCCGGCAAAACCCGCCCCTACAATCAAATAATCAAACATATACCTGCTCTTTAACGTTGTTCATTCTCTGTTTCTCATTCAACTTTCTGGTAATAAGATACATCATCCTCTGCCAGGTCTTGTCCCACGAATTTTGCGAAAGAAACTCATCAACGTTTTCGAGCCAGTCTTCCCGGTCGGTATTTTCAAGTTCGATTGCTGTGACACGAATAAATTCTTCGGCGGTGCCTGCTATGTTCACCAGGCCATGTCGCCCGTATTGACGCAGAACGTCGATGATGGGTGTCGATACGACGGGTTTTCCCGCAGCCAGGTACTCCGGAGTCTTGGTTGGGCTGATGTAGCGCGTCGACTCATTGTGCGCGAACGGCATCATGGCCACATCCCAGCCAGAGATGTAATCGGGCAACTCATTGTAGGATTTCATCCCAAGGTAATAGATGTTGGGAAGTTTCGGCAGTCCGTGCGGGTCGATCTTAACAACAGGACCGATCATCACAAGACTCCATTCGGGTTTGCGCCGTGCAACGGTCTCGACCAGCGCAAAGTCCATACGCTCATCGAGCACACCGAAATAGCCAATCCTCGGATGTGGAATGGATGCCTGATCCGCCGGATCTACAGTATATTTCCTCGCCTTTGAAAAATGCTCTCTATCAATGCTGCTGGGAAAAGCATGCACGTCGGGATGTTTGTGTTTCTTCGCTTCGTATAAACTGTATCCACCTGCGAAAACCAGATCGGCCTTGGAGAATAGTTCATTTTCGCGGTCCTTCAATGCAGCCGGAGCAAACTTGAAGGCCGATAGTTCATCCATGCAGTCGTAGACAATGATTGTCGGATTAAGATGATCACTGACCGAAAGTGCCATCGGGGTGTAGTACCAGAAGAAATAGTTAGTGATTTGCTGATCAACGAATAACTTGGCCAGCAGTTCTTTTTGGACAGCCACGTTAGCCTCCTCACTTCTGCCCGGCTCGAGATGCGGTGTAACGACCCACACATTTTCAACTGGTTTGGTTATATCCAGGGTGTTGCCACGCTGCGAGTCGAAGATCGGCTCCTCGATAAAGAAAACCCGAAAATTCCTGGCAAACCTTGTCAGCAGGTGTTGTGGCCTCTGACAAACGAAATTCCAGCGAAGATGTGAAAAGCAGACGAGATCAGTAGAAGTGGTATTTGGCATAGGAACACAGTATTTTATTAAGCCTGATATCCATATTTCTATGCCAGCGAAAGCGGGAATTGATTGTTCTCTAAAAACAACCTGAATTTCACGGCAATGGGTACGAAAATACCCAGAGGGTCGGCCAACCACTGGGGAAAATATTCAGTAGGCGTCAATTTCAGGCCGTCGTTCGATCTAAGGCTGCTGATTCGTGTCCGGGCGTTCTCTCTCCGGTCAGTAAAGTTTGGCCGGTTCCATGGACCGCGCCGTTTCGTTTTTCCCAGCAGCCAATAAAAAAAAAGGGCTCCATCCCGGAGCCCCATAAGAACATTGCTTGAAAACAGATTATCTTCTGCTCGGATCCTTGTCATCCTTTTTTGCGCTTGCATTATCGCTATCCTTAAGACGCTCCTGGCACTCATCAATCTTTTCCTTGTGCATCCTCAGGTGCGGCAGGTGCTTGGAAGCAAACGCTTTGATGTCTGCATCTTCGCCATTGTCTGCCCGTCTCTCGAATTTATTGATCGACTTCTCGTGGCTATCTTCCATTTGCTCGAGCCACTTCTTATCGAAATCGTCGGCTTCCTCATCGGTCAAGCGTTCCATCTTTCTCTTTGCTTCATCCTCTTCTTCTACCGGCACTGTGATAGACTTGGACTGAGCAAGCGACTTCAACTCATTGAGAACCTGAGTATGGTCCTTCTCAAGCATCCGTGCGATCTCCTTCACTTCGGCATTTGACGACCGCTGTTGAGCCAGCTTGGCCATTTTTATCTCAGCATAGTTTGATGCAACGGCTTCAGAAACGAAGTCTGCATCTTTTTCCATATCGTTATCTTCAAACTTTTCGTCATTTGCTTCCTCTGCTACCTCGTTACTGTCTTGCTCCTGTTCCCTGCGCGCTTCATTACATGAGTAGAACGCAAACAGCGAAGCGAGTGTAAGTACTTTGAAAATGCGTTTCATAGTTTTTTGGTTTTAGTTTATCACTGTGATTAGGAAAAATTGTTCCACCTGAAGCGGCGCACTGGTTCGGGGCCTTTTCAGAACGAAGAATCAGCCGTATCCATAAGCAAGCACCCAGTTCTGGGTAAGGAATTACCCAATGAATTGAAAATCAAGCGGTTTGTGGCACCATATTTTTCCCTGTCAGCTTGCCGTTTTAGCCGCATTTCACCACGCATGAGGACTTCACAATCGAAAACTAAACCTGCTAAATCCGACCGAATCGTCACTCCCCAGACGTCTTCCGTACAACGCATAGCCGGAGCAAAAAAAACACCTGCGCGTTCGGTGCGTTCG
>DASPNN010000520.1:0-4794 GCA_035626495.1 Chryseosolibacter sp. | reverse complement strand
TCGAACGCCGGAATTTTTATGTTTTCGTGCGGACGGAGGAAGGGGATGTTCGTGAATCGGTCGAGGCTGTACAAAGAGCCTGGAAAGAGATTTTCCCGGACTATGCATTCGAATATGCTTTCCTGGACCAGGATTTCAACTCTCAATATAAAGCAGATGAGAAGCGCGGGCAGATCTTTACAGCATTCTCCGGGTTGACGATCGTCATAGCCTGCCTCGGGTTGCTTGGGCTGGCCGCATTTACGACCGAGCAGCGGACCAAGGAAATCGGTGTGCGTAAAGTCATCGGCGCCAGTGTTCCGAACCTGGTATTCCTCGTTTCGCGCGAGTTCTTTTTGCTGGTGGGCATCGGGACAGTACTCGCGTTTCCATTATCGTGGTACTTCACGGAGAGCTGGCTGGAAAATTTCGCGTACCGGATCAACCTGAGCGGCGAATGGCTGACATTCATTGTATCTGCGCTGCTGGCGCTGGCAATCACCTTTGCCACCGTGGCTTTTCACGTGGTGCGCGCCGCGTCGGCAAACCCTGTAAATTCACTGCGGGATGAATGATGCTGTCAGAATGTAATGATGAAAGTCGTGCCTTTGTCGACGGCGCTTTCCGCGGCGATAGAACCGCCCATTGATTCAACCTGCGTTTTGATCAGGAACAGACCTACTCCACGCGCTTCGTCGTGGAGGTGGAATGTCTTGTGAAGGCCGAAAAGCTTGTCGCCGAATTTTTCCATGTCGATGCCGAGGCCGTTGTCGGAAACCCGTAACTGGACGCGTGTGCCGGCGATCGCTGTCTCGAAATGTATCAGCGGCTTTCGTTCCAGGGAGCGGTATTTGATGGCGTTGCTGAGGAGATTCTGGAAAATACTTTCCAAATAGGTGCGCGGGTAAACAATATTTGACGCCTCGTTGAAATCGAATGTCACGGATGCTTCTGCCATGATCAGCTCGCCCTCGAGGGTTTGCACCACTTTATCCAGTATTTCCTTAAACCGGATGTCAGACCTTTCGATATTTGTGTTGGTCCTCACCTTGAGGGTATCCATCAGGTCATTCATGGTTTCACCGAGGTTTTTGGCAACATTCCTCAGCTTTTCAAAGATCAAACGGTAGTCGGCGATGCCGCTGTTCGCGTCCAGCAGGTTGATCAGGGCCTGAATGTTTCCGATCGGTGACCGCAGGTTATGGGAGATGATATGGGCGAATTCGTCGAGCTGGCGGTTTTGCTCCTGCAGCCTGCCTGCGATGGCTTCGAGATTCTTCTTGGATTTGATGAGTTCCTCTTCCGACTTCTTTCTTTCGGTGATGTCGATGGCGGATGCGTACATCATCTGATGCTCGACGTCTGAAGCGGATCCCCACAGCAACCATCGATAGCTGCCATCCTTGCATCGATACCGGTTTTCAAAAGTGTAAAGATTATTTCCCTGCGAAATGAACTGCGCCGCGCGTTTCGTCGCCTCGACGTCATCCGGATGAACGAATTCGATGAACGGTTTGGCCTGGAGCTCTTCGGTGGTCCAGCCAAGTATTTTAGTCCACGATGGGCTAAGCCGTTTGAAAAAGCCGTCGAAGCCGGCGATTGCATTCAGGTTCACCGGGTTGTTGAAGACCCGCAGGTTTTCCTGCGCGACGCTTTCGAGTTTTTCCTCCGCTTTTTTCTGTTCAGTGATGTCGCTGATAAAACCCTCCAGCATAAGCAAATGCTCGCCTTCATACACTCCGATGCCCACTTCATCGACCCAACGCCATTCACCTGAACAGTGCCTGATGCGATAGCGGATCTGGAAGCTCTTTTTTTTCGCCACAGCATCGTCTATTTTACCGCGCACCATTTGCTGATCGTCCGGGTGACACAACGTGAGCAGGCTCACTTTGCCTTGGGTAAACTCCGATGGCTCGTAACCGCTGATGTCTTTGATGCGGTCGTTGATATAGAGCACCGAGGAGGCCTGGTCGTTGTTGAGCAGGTAGATCACGCCCGGAATGTTCTCTGCCAGCAATCTGAATTTTCTTTCCGCAGCTTCGATTTTTTCCAGCGCTTTCTTTTTTTCGCTGACGTCTTCGACAATGGCCACGTAACCGATGACCGAAGCGTCTTCGTCGCGCAGCGGGCTCAAGGTTACAATCGCGGGAAATTTCGAGTTGTCCTTCCGCTGCATGGACCATTCTCCGGAATACGGGCCTTTCCCGGAGCTCACCTTCCGTGCGAGCACATCGAACACGGGCTCGGTGGTGATACCCATTTCTGTACAGATCGCCTCAGTTGCCGCCGCCACTTCGTCGAGATCGAAAAGGACCAGTATGTTTGCGGCATTCGATACCTCATCCGCGATGTATCCAAAAAGATGTTCCGCCGCCCGGTTGATGCTGGTGATGATTCCGTCCTGGTTCGTGGAAATGATGCCGTGCTGCGTGGAATTAAGGATAGCTTCCTGAAGCCGGAAGGCCTCTGCCAATGCGTTCAGAAATTTGTCATCCTGAATGCTTCGCTCGGGGAGTGGCGTATTCTCCATACCAGGTTTAGAACCGCTAAGGTAAGGAAAATATTATTGAAACTTTCGCTGCCTCCTGGCTTCAAAAACCACCACGGCGGCCGCGGTCGAAACATTCATCGAATCGATTTTTCCCTGCATGGGAATGATGATGTTAGCCGTCGAATTTCTGATCCATAGTTCCGACAGGCCCGTAGCTTCAGTTCCCATGACGATGGCGCAAGGTTTCGTAAAATCTGTCTCGTGATAAGGGTGGGAAGCTTCAAGATACGTGCTGTAGATTGCGATCGCGTTCCGCTTCAGCCAGGCCAGCGTGTCAACCGAACTGGCGGATGCGATCTGGTTGGAAAACACGCATCCGATGCTGGAGCGGATCACGTTCGGATTGTAAAAATCGGTATTGGGGTCGCAGCAAATTACCGCATCGACACCTGCGGCGTCGGCCGTTCTCAGCATGGCGCCGAGGTTGCCTGGTTTTTCCACCGCTTCCAGTACGAGGACCAGCGGATTTTTTCCAAGTTTGACATCTTCCAGGCGATGCATCTTTTGCTCCGCCACGGCAAGCACGCCCCCGGAGTTTTCCCGCACGGCGATCTTGTCGAACACATCCTTCGCCACAGGTATTAACAGCTTGTCTGATGTTTTAAAGACATTGAGTTCTTCGGGTGTTACGAGCTCGTCGCAAAAGAACACGTTGCCAATCTTGTAGCCCGCCTCAAGTGCCATCCGGATCTCCTTGAATCCTTCAACAATGAATAGACCTTGTTTGCGCCGCTCACGCGGTTTCTCCAGGGAAAGCAGGCTCTTGATTTTCGGATTTTGCGTGCTGGTGATCCTGAAATGCATGCAACCTAGTTCGCGGTGATCGTGATTGGGTGCGAGGTCAGCTCAAACTTCGAGCTGTCTGAGAGCGTGACCTCAAATGAAAACGCATGCGTTTGGGTGGTCGCGACCGGCTCTGAAAGTATCAGCACGAAGCCTGATTCGCTTGCGGGCACAGTGCCTGTCACCAGGTCATCCTCGAATACGAACTGGTTTTCATAATTTGTGAACACCGAATTCAGCAGCATGCCGGCCTGAATGGTGGCGTTGTCGGAAATGAAGTCGTTGGTGCTGCGAATTCTGATGCGGTGAATCAACTGCGTCGGCCTGTTTGGCAGGGGACTGCACGCATAGGCGTTCATTCCCGATCCGCCGGCCATGCTGAGATATGTTACATCCGGTCGGAAAGAAAATCCGACATAAGCGGCGGCCACACTTTCACCGCTGCCGATCTCCGGACTGCCAATGGGAAACTCCACCTTATTTGCCAAACTCGAATATGTACCTTTGACGGCCTGAAACTCATAATTCGTCACTTCGAATTCCAGCTCCTCTCCGCCACCACAACATGCGGCTTGCAGCACAAAGATTGCCAGGGCCAGCAACAGCCCCCGGAAAACGACTCGGAATGTCATGCCTAAAATTAGAACATTCCCGAGGCCGGATCAAGTCGTGTGCGCTACAGGCGTTTTCTTGCGTACTTTTGGCTTTCTTTGCCAATTCAAGAACGTTGGCCGAGTAACAGATCTAATCATTGCTACAAGTGGACTTCAAACTGCTGCACCCGGGTTCGTGGAAGGAATACGAACTCATCGATTCGGGAAATTTTGAGAAGCTTGAACGATTCGGCGCCTACACCCTCATCCGCCCCGAGCCACAGGCGATTTGGCAAAAAGTGCTTACTGATGACGAATGGAAGAAGCTTGCGCAGGCGAAGTTCGTGCGGGAGCAAAAGGATAAGTTCAGGTTCACCGACGATGTGAAGGGAGGCTGGTCGAAAGAGAAATCGATGCCAGACAGCTGGAACATCCGCTACGAGCATGGAACTTTTGGAGTCACGCTCCGGCTTGCCCTTACGGGATTCGGACATGTCGGGATTTTTCCGGAGCAAGGCAACAACTGGAATTTCATTTATGATACGATACGTGGGTGGCAATCGGGATCGGCGCGTGTGTTGAATTTGTTTGCCTATACCGGGGCGGCGTCGACCGTAGCGCGGGCTGCCGGCGCGCAGGTCGTTCATTGCGACGCGTCGCGACCCGGTCTGAATTGGGCAAACCAGAATATGCAGCTTAACAATTTGTCGGATATACGCTGGGTGTACGAGGATGCGTTCAAATTTGTGAAGCGCGAGGTAAAAAGAGGAAACAAATACAACGGATTGATCATGGATCCGCCGCCTTACGGGCGTGGGCCGGAAGGGGAGAAGTGGACCTTGCAGGAGCAGTTGGATGAGCTCATCGAGATGAGCAGCAAATTGC
>DASPNN010000519.1:0-4550 GCA_035626495.1 Chryseosolibacter sp. | reverse complement strand
ATTTACCCCGCGTATGTAGAACATCAGCCAAGGATGTTGCTGAAAGCAATCGCGTCCGGCATTCCCGTGATCGCCAGCTCCGCGTGCGGATTGATGGAACACAAAGGAATTACAATCGTTCCAGCCGGAAATTATGACAGCTTGAAGTGGGCCGTGGAGAAAATTCTGGACCAAGCCGTCCGTGCAGAGCACGAAGCCGCGACAGCATAGCAATTAATTCTTCCGCTTACCGGCATGGTTCCCGCGACTGCAGGGGTGGCGCCCGATCACTTCCACAATGCGAGGATCGTGGCAGCCACGAGCAACATCGAGAGATGATAACCGGTGTTGATAAAGAAGAGCTTCCAGGATTTGTTTTCCCATGCGATGGCCCCAAGGTCCACAGGAACATAGAAGCCGAGCCAGGTGAAGATCGCGGAACTAAGAATCACAGCTGAAACTGGCATCTTGTCCATGTCGGGCACAAAGCTCCAGGCAGCCATATTATGGGCGAAAACGTAGGCCATCAGAAAATTTCCAATGACCATAATAATCATTCCCTTTGCAAGCTGGCCACTGGTGGGTTTCACGCTCGTGTCGAATCCCATTTCACGTGCCCAGGCTTTACCGAAAAGCGGGGTATACCACAGAAACCCGAGGATGAAATTAGCGATGACAGCGAGGAGGATCGCCAGGTAGTTGATTTGAATTTCCATGACTGTGGGGTTAGGTTTTATACATGAAAATAAATATAAAAATTTTTCGTTGGGAACAACCCAATGTCCACCGCGAATCCGGTTCTCATTTTTTCTCAATCAGGGGACCTGAGGCATTTGTAACCCGTGACCCGGTTTGCTGCACCGTATTTGCCAATCCGGTTGTCAAACGCAACCGGTTCGTGCGGTTGGTCGCACGGCGTCTTGGCCAAAAGAAAACAAAACTCGGCTTTGAAATAAAAATAACTGCCCATCGTTTCCAACCAAAGAATATTATATACATTTATAAATAAAATTGATCCATGAAAGGCACCTACCTGGGTGAATTTGAAGAAATCGTCCTATTGGCCGTCGGGATTCTCCGTGACGAGGCCTATGGGGTGAGCATCCGCAATGAGATCGAAAGTCAAACAGGTCGTCCCGTAAACATCGGCGCCGTACACACAGCATTGCACAGGCTCGAGGCAAAAGGATACCTTAAATCCCGTTTCGGAGAGGCCACAGAAATACGCGGGGGCAAACGCAAACGCCTTTTCGTCCTTACTCCATACGGCGTAAAAGCCTTAAAACTTGCCCAGCAGGTCCGTTCGCAAATGTGGGCACAACTCCCAAAAGTCGTCTTCCACCAAAAATAACCCCATGAAAAACAGGCCGCCGAAATTTGCACGACATATTCTCCGCTACTTCTGCGCAATTGAATTTCTCGAAGAGATCGAAGGCGATTTGCACGAACAATTTCAAAACCGGCTCGCGAAAGGATTGTGGTACGCGCGCCTTCACTACCTCAAGGACGTTTTCCAGGCGATCCGGTTTTACCCGGAGGGAAGAGCACCCCTCTTCCCCCGCGCAACTGGCTCGTTTAAAGATTCGTTCTTTCATTTTCTGAAAATCGGCTATCGAAACCTTCAACGCAGCCGCACTACGTCGCTGATAACCATTTCGGGCCTTGCTGTAAGCCTTGCAAGCTTTATGCTGATAGCGCTATACCTCATCGATGAATCGACATACGACTCCTTGCATCCGAATGCCGATAACATTTACCGGATCAGTCATTCGTACAAAAGATACGGAGACGGCGTCGTCGAAACCGACGCCCGCGTGCCCGGCTTATGGGCGGTTGCGTTACGTGAATCGGTTCCTGAGGTCACAGGCATGACGCGGTTCTCGCGGTTCGGATACCCCGGGAGTGTTCGATACGAAAAGAAAAATAAGGTGTTCGTGGAACAGCAATTCTTCTGGGTGGACTCCACCTATTCGGAAATGTTCGACCTGACGCTGGAAACAGCTGGAGATCCAAAGTCCATTCTCGCCGACGCACATGCCGTGATCATCAGTGAAAAAGCGGCGAAAAAATACTTCGGTACAGAAGTCGCAGCTGGTGAAACGATTATCTATCACCGCGACGGAATGGATTTCACATTCACAGTGGCGGCGGTGATGAAGGACTATCCGGCAAACGCGCATTTCCACCCCGACTTTATCGCAGGCAATCACGCCCTGGAGCCCCTCTGGCAACGCGACAACGAACACCGTGTGAATTCCTGGCGGGATGCGTTTACGTATTCATATATTAAGCTTGAAGACGGAACGGACCCTGCTGTCATAACGGCCGGCCTCAAAAAGATTTTCAAAGACCACCTCGGCGACGCCGCTGAGTTGATCCAACCGGTGGTCGTCGCACTGAAAGACATTCACTTTAACGATGGAATGCTGATCGAGCTCGAGCCCCCGGGTGAGCGGTCCAACCTCTACATTTTCGGAACGATCGGCCTGTTGATCCTCGCGATCGCCTGCATCAACTACATGAACCTGGCGACTGCCCGGTCGATGAAGCGGTCGAAGGAAGTAGGCCTGCGAAAAACACTTGGCGTAAGTCGCTCCAGCCTGGTCACACAGTTCCTTGGCGAATCGATCCTTACCACGGCGATCGCCATGTGTCTGGCAATAGTGTTGTTGCTCGCACTGCTTCCGTTTTTCAATGAGCTGTCTGGAAAAGACTTCACTGCGCATGCAATTTTGGGAGGAGACGTTTTCATCTTGATCACCGCAGTCACCTTTGTCGTCGGTGTGGTTGCAGGGAGCTATCCGGCGGTATTTTTGTCTGCCTTCCGGCCGATGGATGCGCTCAAACGCTACGGAGACTCCGGCACAAGAGGCGAGCGGTTTCGGAAAATCCTCGTCGTGACACAGTTTACAATCACCCTTGTGCTTATAAGCGGGGCCCTGGTCATTGACGGTCAGCTCACCTTCATCCACGAAAGCAAACTCGGCAAATTCAAAGATCAGATCATTGCAATGCGTGTCTTCGACCCGGGCGATACGAAAAAGGTGGAAACTTTGGCGACTGCCTTGGGCCAGAATGCGGCGGTCGCCGTGGTGGCATATGGGACTCAGCTGCCGCGACAGGAAAACTTCGGGTGGATCGATACACGATTGAAAGCACCAGCTTTGAGCGAAACAGAATTCATATGGGCGTTGATCGAAGCCGACAGCAATTTTCCCAAAATTTTCAACTTCGAGCTTGCGGCTGGAAGGAATCTTTCCGGACAAGATAGCACGTCTGTTTTGATCAATGAGCAGGCATTGAAGGACCTGCGCATCGATCCTCAAACAGCAATCGGCTTAACGCTTGAAAATCCATTCTCGAAGGAGCAATTCCGTGTCATCGGCATCGTGAAAGATTTCCCATTTTCGTCGGTCAGAAAAACAATTGCGCCGCTCATCATCACGCCAAAGCCAAAAAACGCTGAAACCATTTATGCCCGGATCGAAGGACAAGATTACGCAGCCGTGATCACCACGCTGGAGCGGAGTTGGAAAACGGTTTATCCGGATTCGCCGTTCGAATATTGGTTTCTTGATGACGAGTTTAACCGGATGTACAGGGTCGAACGGCAGGCGTCCGCCATCGTCAGATATTTCGCACTGCTCGCGCTGTGCATCGGCTGTATGGGGCTGTTCGGTCTCGTTACTTTTACGGCTGAACAAAAACGAAAAGAGATCGGTATACGGAAGGTGCTTGGGGCGACGGCGGAACAAATCCTTCTATTGCTTACTTCACGCTTTATGAAGCTGATGCTGATGGCTTTTGTGTTTGGAATACCCCTGACGTACCTGGCCGCAACCCAGTGGCTGAACGCCTTCGCATATAAGATCCCATTGACCCCGGTTTATTTTGTAGCACCTGCCGCTGGAATAATAATCCTGGCGTTTCTCACCGTGGGGATCGAATCCTGGCGCGCTGCCAGTGCAAGGCCAGCCGACACGATCCGCCATGAATAAAACTGGTGTTTAATGAGCGACTTGTCAGAGAAGGCCGGGGATTCGTAGCTGAGGAACTTTGTTTGCCGATCCTGTGTAGCCAGGCGGTGTCGTAAAGGCACGACTCACTTCTTCACATCAATAAAAACATTTCCCTCATAGGAAAAAAGTGTGACCGAGTCATCCACAACCCGCACATTCACAAAGTCAAACTCCATCTTGACATCCATCTTACGGCTGCGTCCGTACAGCGTCATTTCTTCCTGCGGTATTTGTGTATTGTAGTCTTCCTTATACTTCGAATAAAGTCGCGAGGCCATGGCTCCCGCCTCAAAAGTGATCGTGTCCGATCCGTTTGTCAGCAGCAGGTTGCGCGATACTGGCTCAGTCAAGGTCTGGTATTTGACCGAGTCAATATAGAACTCAAACTCATCGGCCTGATCATAATATTCCTGGGTGTTGAGAAAATAATCGTAACCTGTCACCACGATCACATCGTCGGGAACGTACGTGTCACCGATCAGCCGGTCGCGTTCCGCTACCCGATAGCCGAAAATGCTTTCATCATTGGATCCCTTATACATGTACTCGTAT
>DASPNN010000518.1:0-8291 GCA_035626495.1 Chryseosolibacter sp. | reverse complement strand
TCGAGTTTATTCTTTGGAATGCCGATGCCGGTGTCGCTCACTTCAAAGGCCAGGCAGATGTTGTCGCCTTCCCGTGACTGCAAAGTCGCGCCGATGAAAATCTCCCCGCGGTGTGTGAACTTTATGGCATTGCCGACAAGGTTCATCAATACCTGTCTGAGTCTGAGGCGGTCGCCATGTATGACGGCCGGGACCGCTGGGTCGATGTGATAGATGAGGTCAACACCGATCTCAGCCGCCCTTCCGCCAAACACATCCAGAACTTCTTCAAGGCATGTGCGCAATTCGAAATCGGTGCGGTCAAGCTCCATCTTGCAAGACTCGATTTTCGAATAGTCCAAAATATCGTTGATGACGGCCAGCAGGCTTTCGCCGCAGGTTTTTATGGTTTGAGTATACTCTTGCTGTTCGGGGTCCAACGCAGTTTCGGCCAGCAGCGAGGCCATCCCGATCACCCCATTCATGGGAGTACGTATTTCGTGACTCATCGTCGCAAGGAAAATGCTCTTCGCCTGATTGGCGCGTTCCGCCTCGAGCCGCGCGGCTTCTGCTTCCTCCCGCTTTTCAATGACCACGGTTTTTTGCCTTTCCAGCTTTTCGTTCATGCTCTGGAGAAACTCGGTTTGTGCCTGGAGCTGGTCGTTAAGCGCCTGCATATTCTCCGCCTGCGCTTCGAGAATAATCTTTTGCTCGATCACCTCCGCGGCGCGCTGGGACACCTGTTCCTCAAGCAACTCTTTTTGCCGGTGGACCGAATTGATGCGCAACGTGATGAAAAGTGCTACGGCCCCGGTAATCACTAGAAGCGCAAGCGCTCTGAACCACCATGTCATCCAAAATGGCGGCGTGATGGTCAGTTTCAACATCGCTACTTTGTCAGACCATGAGCCCTGGTTGTCTGTACCCCTCACCTTGAAGACATATTCTCCAGGATCGAGGTTTGTGTACGTTGCAGTACGCTTGCTGCCGACATTGTTCCACGCCTGATCAAAACCCTCCAGAATGTAAGAGTAGTCTTTGCGTTCCGGGTTGATGTAATTCAGAGACGCAAATTCAAAGGTGATGACCGATTGGTCGTAGCTAAGCACGATTTCGTCCGCTTCCGCGATGCTCTTGACCAAGGGTGACTGCGGATGCCGGGGGCCGGCGATCGGCACTTCTTCGTTGAACAGCTGAAAGCTGGTGATCATGATGTGCGGATCGAATGATGTCTCATTCATTTCCTCGGGCACGAACTCATTGAAACCATTGATGCCGCCGAAATACATTTTACCGGACCGGCTCTTGCAATACGCTTTCTCCTTAAACTCATTTGATTGCAAACCATCATTTGTCGAATAGTTTTTAAATACTCCCGAGCGTGGGTTGAATCTTGAAAGTCCTTTGTTTGTGCTAATCCAGAGATATCCTTTGGAGTCTTCAAGGATTCCGTGGACCATTTCGTTTGGCAACCCGTCCTCCATGAGGTAGGTGGTAAAGTTTCCGGTTTCGCGATCGAAATGATTCAGGCCGGCATCCGTACTAAGCCAGATATTGCCTCTGCTGTCTTCCATGATGCAGTCGACATTGTCGTTGCTCAGGCTTCTTGGGTGATCGTTATGCCTGTAGCTGACAAACCGCCCCGTTTTTTTATCGAACCGATTGAGACCGCCGTTATTGACTCCGATGTAGAGGTCGCCTTTTGAGTCTTCAAACATGGAGTAAATGAAATCGCCGGAGATGCTGAATGGGTCGTTCGGGTTGTGGCGGTAATGTTTGAAGGTACCGCTGCCCGGGTCGAACAGGTTCAATCCGCCGTCAAAAGTACCTATCCAGACGTTCTTGTCTGTATCCTGGAACACGGTCCAGCAGTTGTTGCTGCTCAGGCTGCCGGGATCTTCCGGGTCGTGCCTGAAATGGACAAAGGTTTTCCTTACGGGATTGAACATGGTGACACCGCTGCCCCAGGTGGCGATCCACAGATTGCCGAGGTGATCTTCGGTCACTTTCAGCACATAGTCGCCGCATATGCTGTTTTTGTTATTCTCATCGTGACGGTAATGCGTGAACGTTTGCGTGCCGCGATCAAACATATTCAAGCCTCCGCCGTCTGTTCCGATCCACATGTTATCGCGGGAATCTTCCAGGATGGTCAGTACTTTGTTATTGCTCAGGCTATTGGCCACCGGGTTATGTTTGTAGTGGGCGAATTTATTGGCATCGCGGTTCAGGAAATTCACCGCGCCATTGAACGTTCCGATCCACATGTTGCCTTTAGCGTCGCGAAACAGCGAGTTGATTGATGTGCTGCTCAGGCTGGTCGGGTCGGCGTCATCGTGCGTGTAGTTCTGGAATGAGCGGGTCTGATGGTCGTAGATGCTCAGGCCGCCATTCTCTGTTCCGACCAAAAGGCGCCCCTGATAATCTTCGGCAATCGCCACGACCACATCATGACAGAGACTGTTTTTGTTGCCGGGATTTTTTTTGAAATGTGTGAATTTGCCAGTCGCACGGTCCAGAAGATTTAGCCCGCCGCCATAAGTTCCGATCCAAAGGTTTTTGTGCGAATCTTCGAACACCTTCCAAATGCTGTTATAGCTGAGGGAATTCGGGTCCGTGGGATCATGCTTGAATCTTTTAAAAGTCTTCTTATTCCGGTCAAAAAGGTTCAACCCTGCTGTGTGAGTCCCAACCCATAGGTTCCCCTGGTGATCAATCGTGAGGTCGCGAACATCATTGGAGCTGATGCTTTTCGCGTTGGCCGGATCGTGCATGAATGCAGTGAACTTTCCGCTCGCGAGGTCGAGCATGTTCAGTCCGCCGTAACGGGTTCCGATCCACAGCTCGTTATGAATACTGTCATAAAAGAGGCTGGTGAGAAAATCATCGCTGATTGAATTGCCGTCTTTTTCGTTCCGATAGACGACGAATTTTTCTGTTTCACGAACATATTGGTTTAAACCTCCTCCGAGAGTTCCGACCCACAGGTTGCCCTTGGAATCCTCGGCAATGTCTCGCACGCTATTGTTCCCGAGGGTTTCTTTGTCTTCGATGTCATTGCGATAGACCGTGAACTTGTATCCGTCGTAACGATTAAGGCCGTCGTTGGTTCCGAACCACATGAATCCGCGAGAGCTCTGAAAAATGCACAGCACCGTACTTTGCGATAGACCGTTTTCTGTTCCGAGGTGATCGAATTTCAATTTGTCGCGCTGTGCAAAACCAACGCCTGGAAGTATGAGTTGGACCGTGATGAGGGCCAGAAGCAAGAAAGCGAAGTTGAAAAATCTCATGGGCGGTTCTTATGTTATGGCGGCAAGTTCAACAAATGGCCGCTCTCGTCTAACCGGGAATAACTGATTTGAAAAAGATCAGGGATTCCCTGATGAGAGGGTCGTAAGAGCGCTCGATTCGACTGGCAGCCGGAAAATTTGCGTGCTTCGCTACCGTTCACCGGGCCCAGCCCAGTCGGGGAATTCCCACATGTTTCGCAATCAAGCGGGGAAACGGCGGATAGGCATGTTTTTTTGCCCTTTTGTTTACTTGAAACTGACGGCTATGGCGGAACGAATAAAGAAGTTTGGAACCCTGATGAAACAGGCTTTCAAGGAATGGAATGAACCGGACCCGTTCAGCAACAGTATTGTCATCTCTTATTATACAATTTTTTCACTGCCGGGTTTGTTAGTGATCATCATCAATATCGCTGGCTATTTCCTTGGGGCGGACGCGGTCAGGAGTCAGCTTAGCGGGCAGATCAGCGGCGTGGTTGGAGCGGATACCGCAAAAGCGGTTGAAGGCATGATCGCCAGCGCCAGCGTTAGCGGAGGAATGACACTGGCTACAGTACTGGCGGTGGCCACACTTATTTTTGGCGCAACGGGGGTTTTTTATCAGCTGCGGCAGATCATGAATAAGTTGTGGAAGGTACATCCTGATCCAGGCCGGAAAATCATGAAAGTGGTAAAAGACCGCGCGACCGCTTTCGGACTTATATTGATGGTCGGATTCTTACTACTTGTTTCATTGGTACTGTCGGCTGCCGTGGCCAGCATCAGCAAATGGATTGGCACAAACATCGATGAAAGCCTGATTATTCTTTTCACAATTGTCGACTGGGTTGTGTCGATTGGTGTGATCTCATTGTTGTTTGCTGCGATCTTCAAGTTCGTGCCAGACATCCGGATACGATGGAAAGATGTCTGGCCGGGAGCAATCCTGACGGCCGTGCTCTTTGTGGTCGCTAAGTTCCTGCTTGGGATCTACTTCGCAAAAACGAATCCTGGCTCGACCTACGGAGCAGCTGGCTCAGTGGTACTGATCATGCTTTGGGTGACTTACTCGTCCCTGATCCTTTTGTTCGGCGCGCAGTTCACGAGGGTGTACACATTGAGAGAGGGGTATGGCGTACGACCGAAATCGGGAACGATCGGCGACACACCCCGTGACCGAAACCCAGAACGTGAAACCCGGGGGGCACAGCCTAGGTATCGCCCGTCAAGCGAAGGACCATCGCAGGGGGCATCGGCCTGGATTGACAATCCACGCAGCAAGCCCGGCGATGCTGAGACCTATCACTACGAAGATCCACGATAGTGCCGGAAAAAATATTTTGATGCCCGAATCGTGCAAACGGATCAGGGACATGGATGGATACTGCGTCCACTGTCTTAAAGTCACCATGTCTAAATATGTATGTTTGGTGGCGGCGCTGAGCGTGGCCGTTGAATTATCCGCGCAGACTTCAAGACCTTCGTCGCTGCTCGCCGTTGATTTTCAGAAACTCGTCTCCCGCGCGGACCTCGTTTACGATCAACCTGTTGCGCGGAGCGAGGAGGGTATGCCGGTCGGCAACGGTTCCATGGGCACACTGGTCTGGACCACGCGCTCGTCCCTGCACTTTCAACTGAATCGGGTCGATGTCTTTGCCAATAACTCCGATTCCGATAATTTTTTTGAACGCCACACTGATTACTGCGGCGGTGTCGGATTCATCGACATCGATATCGCCGACGAGGGCCACGACTTGTTTCTTGGAGACAGCTTTCGTCAACGGCTGAGGTGCTATGATGGGATCGTTACAACCGCGGGTGGGCTTGTCGAAGCGTCGACGTTCGTCTGGCAGGAGCAGGATGTGATGGCGGTTTCTATCACCGACACGCGTGATAATAAGCAGCCAGTTTATATACACTTAAGGCCACTGCGTGCGCCGCAGGTGCGCAGGGGTGATCACCTTGCGAAGTCGATGGTAAAAGTAGCCGGCAACCGCATCATCCTTACGCAGGAGTTCCGGGAAGATGACTACTACTGCGCGTCAGCAGTCGTCGTCGAGGTATCAGACAGACGTTCCATAGCCTCCCTCGAAAGTGAAACGCTTGCGCGACTTATTACCGGGACTTCGGAAAAGCCCACCGTGATCCTTGCTGCAACTGCCGCGAGTTTTGATCCATCGAGAGACCTTGTGGCAGAGGCCACGAAAAAGCTCGACGCCGCCAGGGTCAAAGGTGTCGCCGGAATGCTGGACGCGAATTCGTCCTGGTGGAAAGAGTTCTGGGAGCAGTCTTTTGTTCATCTGCACAGCGCCGACGGGGTTGCCGAAATGGTCGAGAAGCACTATGCCTATTATCTCTATGTGATGGCTTCTTCGTCGCGCGGCGCATATCCGGCAAAATTCAACGGCATGTTGTGGACGACCGGAGGTGATGAGCGCAAATGGGGCAGTCTTTTCTGGGGAGCGAATCAAAGCTGCCTCTACAATGCGCTTTTTCAGGCCAATCACCCTGAACTTTTGATGCCGATGTTCGACATGTACTCAAACGCGATCTCTTCTTTCGGGATAGCGGCGAGGCAACAGTGGGGAAGTGATGGAATTTTCATTCCGGAGACGATGGCGTTTGACGGTTTTGCACCGTTGCCGGAAGACATTGCTGCGGAAATGCGCCTGTTATACCTCGGCGGCAAAAATTGGACGGACCGCAGCAAGCGGTTTGAATCGTACGCTTGGACAAAAATGCCATTTCAGAGCCGGTGGAACTGGAAGAAGGATGTGGGCTGGAAAAATGGGCAATGGCAGTACAGCGATAAGGGAGGCGGTCCGTATGGGCACGTCACGCACATTTTTTCGCGTGCTGCGAAGGTTGCCTACCAGTACTGGCTTTACTATGAGTATCGCGTGACGCGACGTGGCTGGGGGAACGGGCGTATCCGATGCTGCGCGGTGTTGCGGAGTTCTACCGAACCTATCCCCATTTTCAAAAGCATGCCGATGGAAAATATCACATCGATCACGTGAATGATAACGAATCGGTGTGGGGTGGACATAACACCGTGGAGGAGATTTCGGCGATGCGGGGAATCTTTCCGGTTGCGCTCCGGGCCGCGCAAATCCTGCGGGTAGACCAGGAGTTACAGCGGCGCTGGCAGGAGGTCATTGGTGCGCTTTCGCCGGTACCGGTGCGGGCCGATTCGGCCGGCCGTCCGGCGCGGTGGAAAAGATCATTGGCGCCGGTGGTGTATGGCAACGCAGATGCGCTTCCCGATCCAAACACCATGCCGCCGTGGTTCTTCGACCTCTGCAACCTCGAGGCGGAGGAGCGCATCCGCAGGCTTGCCAATGACACATACGACGGGTATTTCCCCGACGGGATTCGTTCGGGGGCTGTGCTCAATGTGCTCTCAAAGCTCGCAGTAGCCGGATCGTTGCTCGGCCGCGTCGAGTCAACCCGGTACCTCATACCCGGCCAGATCAATACCGCTGAAGTAGGTGTGATGCGCAACCGCATGGACTTGCGGGAGGGACCGCAAACCACAAGCATTCAGCGACTCGGTCGCGCCGCCGAGGCCCTGCAGCTTGCGCTGTGCCAATCCGTCCCGCCAGCACCGGGCGAGGATCCGGTTATCCGGGTGTTCCCCGCATGGCCTGTGGAATGGGACGCGCAGTTTCAGCTTGCCTGCAGGGGCGGATTTATTGTCACCGCTTCAATCGATGAACAACAGATTCGGTTCGTAGAGGTCCATTCCCGCATGGGAGTTGACTGCCGCATTCAGAATCCCTGGCCCGATAAGCGGGTGAAGCTTTTTCGCAATGGAAAATTATGGAAATCCGTTTCCGGCGAAAGCTTCTCGTTTTCTACAAATGCCGGTGATGTTTTTAGGCTGATCAGCGCCGAAGACAATCCCGGGAACGTGCCGATCCGTATTCCATCGGCGCGACCATGACGCCTTTCATCATTTCCTTTGGCCGGACGGGTAACTTGACGCTAAAACATACGGGCTTTGTCAGGGTATCGTCTGCGTAACCAGTCCTCTTTTTTGGAAAGGCATGTCATTGCCACGACTCATTATGAAACGATTATATACTTCAGGATTCTGTTTTTTGGTTTTTCTGTTGAACTCCGGCGCTGTGAAGAAATCTCCGTGGGTGAGCTTATTTAATGGCAAAGACCTGAAAGGCTGGGTGCAGCTCAATGGCAAAGCGAAGTTCGAGGCTGTGGACAATGAAATTGTCGGGACGACTGTACCCGGAGAGCCCAACTCGTTTCTCGCCACCGAGACGATCTACCAGGATTTTATCCTCGAGCTCGAATTCAAGGGGTCCGCCATGAATTCCGGCATCCAGTTCCGGAGTGAAAGCAAGGCGGAGTACATGCAAGGTGCAGTTCACGGTTACCAGTGCGACATCGATCCTTCTGAACGCGCATGGACCGGCGGCATTTATGATGAGAAACGCAGGTTATGGCTTTACCCGCTGGAATACAACCCCGCGGCAAAAACCGCTTATAAGAAAGATGAATGGAATTCGGTGCGCATTGAATGCATCGGCCATGTAATGAGGACGTTCATAAACGGTATTCCAACGGCGCACCTGGTGGATGATTTGACGCCGCGCGGATTTATTGCGCTTCAGGTCCATGCGATCAATAAACCCGAAGAAGCCGGCAGACAGGTGCGTTTCCGCAACATCCGGATCCAGACCACCGACCTCAAGCCCTCGCCCGTTGACGGGATCTTTGTGGCCAACTTTGTTCCGAATACTGTGACTGATCAGGAAAAAGCGAACGGAGTCCGGCTCTTGTGGGATGGCCAGACCACGAATGGCTGGCGAGGTGCGTATGCAAGCGATTTTCCCGCCAAGGGATGGAAGATAGCCGACGGGATGATCAGTGTTCAGCGCTCTGATGGAGCCGAGTCGCGCAACGGGGGCGATATTGTTTCAACTGAAACTTTCTCGGCTTTCGATCTCCAGTTTGAGTTCCGCCTGTCGGAAGGGGCAAACAGCGGTGTGAAATATTTCGTAACTGAAAAGGAAAACA
>DASPNN010000517.1:0-2766 GCA_035626495.1 Chryseosolibacter sp. | reverse complement strand
CTACAGGATCGAATAGCCAGGAGATCTGGGCGCCGGAAGTTCACTTCATCGACAACGCATGGTATTTCTATTATGCCGCGGACGACGGGCAAAATGAAAATCACCGGATGTGGGTTCTCGAGAACACCTCCGCGGATCCCTTTACGGGCACCTGGGTTGACAAAGGGGAGCTCGAGTTACCCGATGACAAATGGGCCATCGACGGAACGTATTTTGAGCATAACGGACAGGCTTACTTCCTCTGGTCAGGCTGGGAAGGCGATGTCAACATACGGCAAAATATTTATATCGTGAAGATGAGTGATCCTGTCACTGCCACCGGCCCGCGGGTGATGTTGTCGACGCCGGAACTGGCGTGGGAGTTGAACGGCGGCAGCCCGTCGATCAATGAGGCGCCACAATTTCTTTCGCGCGGCGACAAAGTTTTCGTCATCTATTCGGCAAGCGGATGTTGGACGGACGAGTATGCCCTTGGCATGCTTGTCGCAACCGCATCTTCCGACCTGCTGGATCCGCAGTCCTGGACCAAGTCGCAAACACCGGTGTTTACAAAAAATCCTTCAGGGCTCGTATACGGACCCGGTCACAACAGCTTTTTTAAATCGCCCGATGGAACCGAAGACTGGATCCTGTACCACGCCAACGGCGCGCCCTCGCTCCAGTGCGGCGACGATCGGTCAGCCCGCATGCAAAAATTCACCTGGAAAGCAGATGGCACACCGGATTTCGGCGTGCCCGCCGCCCTCGGCGCGAAGCTTGACATCCCTTCCGAATCCAACTAAACACCAATACGATGAGAAGAATCTTTACGCTAGTATTTACACTTTCGTTCATTGTGACTTTTGGCCAGCGCCCCACCCCCTTCAATGGCCTCGATACACACATGGGAAATCTTTATCGCCTGTCAAACGCAAAGACCCGCTCGATCAGTCCCGAAAATTTTACCGGTGAGCAGGGGAAAGGTGGTATGGCAACTTTGGAGCAGGGCAACGCGAAGCAGGCTGCCCGTGAGCTCGGCCAGGGATGGAAGGTGAATCCGTATATTCATATCGAACCGGGCCAAACGTATACCCTTGCGGAAATCAACGAACCCGGTGCCATTCAGCACATCTGGATGACGCCTACTGGAAACTGGCGCTATTCGATCATTCGATTTTATTGGGATGATGAAAAGGATCCGTCGGTTGAAGCACCGGTTGGAGATTTCTTTGGCATGGGCTGGAACGAATATGCCCACCTGAATTCTCTTGCCGTAACCGTTAATCCCGGCAGCGCATTTAATTGTTACTGGACCATGCCGTTCCGCAAGAAATGCCGCATTACGATGGAAAACATCGGCGCCGAACGGATGACATTGTATTACCAGATCGACTATACTGTAACCGAGGTCCCGGCCGATGCGGCGTACTTTCATGCACAGTTCCGGCGAAGCAACCCGACAAAAGGCTCCCTATACACACTGGTCGACGGCATCCGCGGCAAGGGACACTATGTTGGAACTTACATCGCCTGGGGGGTCAACAACAACGGCTGGTGGGGCGAGGGAGAGATAAAATTTTTCATGGATGGGGACTCAAAATTTCCCACAATCAATGGTACCGGAACTGAAGATTATTTCTGCGGTTCTTATAATTTTGAGAACAGAAAAACCCGGCAGTACCAGGAATTTTCAACGGCGTACGCCGGACTTCATCAGGTGATCAGGCCAGACGGCGTGTACACCTCGCAGCAACGTTTTGGGATGTATCGGTGGCACATCGTCGACCCGATACGTTTTGAGAAAGACCTGAAGGTGACCATCCAGGATCTCGGGTGGCGAAGTGAAGGCCGTTACCTGCCACAGCAGTCGGATATCAGTTCCGTTGTATATTGGTATCAGATGGAACCTCACGCACCTTACCCGGCACTCCCTTCGAAGAATGAATTGGAGGTCAACTGAAGGCGTAGTCTATTGTTCGAGACATTCACGTAACCAGTCCGCTCTCTTTATGACGCGTTCATGCATCATTCTTCTCGCATTTTCCTGTCAGGCCATGGCACAAACACTCGTCATGCCCGGCGATTTCCCGGACCCGTCCGTGACAAAAATCGGCGACACCTATTGGGCATCGGCGACCACCTCAAATTGGGCGCCAGCCTTCCCGTTGCTTGCGTCGAAAGATCTGGTGCATTGGCAATTGAGAGGACATGCGTTCCCGCAACTTCCCTCCTGGGCAGACTATTATTTCTGGGCCCCTGAGATATCTTACGAAAACGGGCGCGTATTTCTCTATTACGCGGCGCACAAACGTGACGGAAATCTTTGTGTTGGAATCGCCAGTGCCGATACGCCCGAAGGACCTTACCGCGACCACGGTCCGATCATCTGCCAGGAAGTCGGCTCGATCGACGCGTTCCCGATGCGTGATGATAAGGGAAAGCTATACTTGATCTGGAAGGAAGATGGTAACAGTGTCAACAAACCGACCCCGATCTGGGCTGCAGAAATGAACGAAGACCGCACGCAGCTTATCGGTGAGAAAACGGAGCTGTTCAGAAATACCGCCGCATGGGAGGGCAACCTCGTCGAAGGTGTTTCAATGATCCGCCACAATGGTTATTACTACGCTTTTTACGCGGGCGCCGGATGTTGTGGGCGGGGTTGTTCTTACGGACTCGGCGTCGCCCGGGCCGCGAACTTGCTTGGACCGTGGGAGAAGTACCGCGGGAATCCATTGCTTGCCACCACCGACACATGGAAGTGCCCGGGCCATGGAACACCGGTGG
>DASPNN010000516.1:0-2029 GCA_035626495.1 Chryseosolibacter sp. | reverse complement strand
CGGCATGGGCAGCGCGCGAAACATAATCAACATACTGTCGAGCCACGTAATTGTTGTCATTGGAATGGCAGCGGGGACGGCATCGGAAGTCGCGCTGGCGCTCAAAGCCAACAAGAAAGTGATCCTCCTGCACCAGGACGAGATCACGATCCGTTTTTTCAAAAATATCGGCACTTATAAAGTGATGGTCGCCAGTACGGTGGACGAAACCATCAGCATGATCAAGGATTACCTGTCGGTATATCACGTCCTTTAATAAAAAAACGTTCTGTTCGCACTGAATAAAATGCTCGACCGACGCTGCGGCCGTCGCGTTTCACTTCTTCAGAATGGTAAATTCCACGCGGCGGTTATTGGCCCGACCGTCATCGGTTTCGTTGGAGTCTATTGGCTTCGATTCACCGTAACCGTGCGCCGACAGCCTTTCCGCCTGAATACCCTGGCTGATGAGATAGTTAACAACCTCTTGCGATCGGCCTTGAGAAAGGTTGGTATTATACTCGTCGGATCCTTTGTTGTCGGTGTGGCCGGATATCTCGATTTCGACCGTCGGATTGTGCTTGAGAAACTCGACGACCTTATTCAACTCAATAAACGACTCTTGCTTAAGGGTAAATTTGTCGAAATCAAAATATATATTCTTCAAGCGTACGGTAACACCAACCTCGATGGGTTGCAGGTAAATATCTTTATTAAACGGGGTCCGGTCTTCGCTGTCAACCTCCACGCTATCAGTTGCATTGAGATAGCCGTCGGCCGATGCAGTCAGAATGTAGCGTCCGAGCTTCGGAATCGCTTGTTCGAATCTGCCTTCTTCGGCGCGGGTGGCAAACGACTGTCGGCGGTCTCCACTTAGATTCACCTCGAGGTTTGCCGGAACCAGCTTTGAAGTTTTTTGGTCGTATACGTTGCCGGTCAGTATGAGGGTTTTCGCAACAGGCGTCAACGGAACTTCGATTTGGATCGTGGTGTCGGCGTATAGCAAGGGTACCGTGAACGTAAGTTCGTTCGGCTGAAATCCGGCGGCGGACGCCGAGACGCGATACTGGTCTGTTTCCTGGAACCGTGTTTTAAAAAGCCCATCGGCGCCAGACTTCAAAGGAATTGCCGAACGGTCTTTCATCTTTATTTCGACTGTCGCCGCCACAGGATCGCGGGTTTTTTCATTGAGGACCATTCCCTCAAGGTTGATTCGGATGTTTTTGGGCACAAGCATGTAGAGGTCCAGTTGCATACCTTCCATGGCTTTGTTCGCCCTGCTGGTAAACACGTTGCCCTGATCGTCCATGGTAAAATAGAAGTCTTCCGCGCTTGTGTTGATCGGTTTACCAAGATTGACAGGGGTACTCCAATTCGCCCACGTATCATCCAGGCGCTCGCACTTATAGATATCTGAATTACCCTGCCTTCCGGGGGCCTGGCGAGCGCTTGAAAAAAATAGTGTTTTCTGATCCGGGCCGATAAAGGGGCCAAGGTCGTCTGCGTTGGTGCTGATCTTTAGTTTAGCTGGCGTGCTGTAGCTGCCGTCAGCCTGCAGGTGGCTTGCATACAGGTCGCTGATGGGACTGTTTTCCACCTCGCTGAAATAAATAATGATGTGGCGCATATCGGAGGACATGGTAGCGCCATAGAACCTGCCTTTGTTCATTTTGCCGAAATCTTTTACATCCAGCTCCCGCAGGTTTCCGCCACGTATGATTGAAAATCCTTTCTTGCCCTTTGATTTGCCGCCCTTGACAAACAGGCTTCCGTCAGGAAGAATGGTGAAAAGCTGATTGGATGGATGGATATTGAAAGGTGAGGTCAGGTGTTGGGCCTGGCTCCACGTTCCATCGGCCTGGCGTTTGGACATCCAGATGTCCTGTGTATCGTCTTTGCCCATCGTGTTTTCGGGATGGTTCATAACGAAGAAATACAATGTGGTGCCGTCGGGAGAAATGATGGGCGCGGCCTCGTGATGAAAGGTGTTAATGGTCTTGTCCATTTTAGCCAGCTCATACCGCGCAAACGAATTTTGACCGGAAGCGTC
>DASPNN010000515.1:0-2476 GCA_035626495.1 Chryseosolibacter sp. | reverse complement strand
CGGAACCTCTTTCCAGGAATACAACTTCTATCAAAATTGGCTCAACATCATTAGCAAGGAGTTCGTCTCACCGATAGCCGACGGATGGCGCCTTTACTATAATTACGATTTGACCGACAGCGTTTATATCGGCGATGATTTTTGCTATCGTCTGGATTTTTATCCGCGAAGTCCGCAAGACCTCGCGTTTACAGGCACCATTTGGATTACAAAGAAGGAATATGCATTGAAACAGATCGATGCTACTGTCGGCAAACAGGCGAACCTCAACTTTATCGAGAAGATCAGAATTCAGCAGGAATTGGCCATCACATCGGTTGGAGCCTGGGTGCCAGTAAAGAATCGTGTGCTTGTCGATGTGAGTGAGCTTACTAAGTTCTCAGCGGGCATGCTTGCCAAATTCTACACATCCAATAAAAACATAGTGGTCAACAAGCCTTACGACCCCGAATTTTATGAACGCGCCATTGTGATGGCTGAAGATGCGAGGCTGTACGAGCAGGAAGAATATTGGGACACATTGAGACATGAACCTTTGTCTGAAACCGAGAAAAGCGTATATAAGATGATCGACACGCTGCAAAGTATTCCGGTGGTAAGGACCTATACAGATATGATTAAGATTGTAGTGAACGGCTACTACAACGCAGGGAAGGTCAACCTCGGCCCCTACGTGTCTACGGTCGCCGTTAACGACATCGAAGGCCTGCGGCTTCAGGCAGGCTTCAAGACCAACATCAATTTCAGCCGAAAGTGGGTCCTTGGGGGTAGCATCGGCTACGGATTCAAGGATGAGAAGATCAAATACAGTGGATTTATCCAGAACATTCTTTCCCGCGACAAATGGACAACCGTGAGCCTGCGGGTGAGAAGCGATCTTGGTCGTGTCGGCATCGACGATGAGAGCCTTTCGGACAACTATCTTTTCCTGGCTGCTCAGAGATTCGGAATTTTCCGCCGCGGCTACTATTTTGACGAGACAAGGTTTAATTTCCAGAGAGAAATATTCAAAGGGTTCACCCAGCGGTTTGCTGTCCGTCATTCAACCTTTAATCCAGTCTTTAATTTCGGCTACTATGAGAAGCCCAATGATGAGACCTCACCGATCCTCAACACGTACGAAAACGCCGAGCTGATATTCGAATCGCGCTTTGCCCGCGATGAGTTGTTTATCCAGGATGACAACGACCGGCTAAGCCTCGGCACGATTCGTTGGCCGGTGATAACGCTGCGGTACACCCGTGGCCTGAAAGGGGTGCTGGGAAGCGATTTTGATTATGACAAGTTGCGTCTAACGATCAACAAACGAGTCCGCTATGGTCCACTGGGAGTGGGCAACCTGAGTTTGTCAGGGGAGTATGTATTTAGTACGATACCCTATCCGTTGCTTTCCCTGCACCTCGGAAATCAAACGCCCGTCTATGCGCAGGTGACGTACAACCTGATGGATTACGGCGAGTTCATCAGTGACCGGTACGCAACCTTGCAGTACCAGCATCACTTCGAAGGTTTTTTATTGAACCGTATCCCGCTCATGCGAAAACTCAAGTGGAGGTTGGTCGGGACCGCCAATGTTATTTACGGGGGCATGAACGAAAAAAACCGGAACCTGATCGCGACAACGACCAGCAGCGGGGAGGAAACGATGAAGGTTGGGTTCATGGAACGCGGCAAACCTTATGTTGAGCTGGGCTATGGCGTTGAAAATATATTCAAGTTTCTCCGGGTGGATTTCGTCCACCGACTGTCGTATCTCGACAAACCGGACGTGCGCACGTTCGGTATCCTGGTCAGCGCTCAGTTTACCCTCTGATTCCCATGCGTGATTTTCGCAACGGCTGATGCTCAAATATCCGGGCATTCGATTAGCCATATCCAAAAATCTGATGATATTTGAGGCCTGAATTTTAAAACATGAACGTAAAGATTTCTTTTCCCGATGGAAACATTCGTGAGTTTCCGGAAGGAATCAAAGGCGTTGAAATCGCCAGCAGCATCAGTGAAGGGCTCGCGCGGAATGCGTTGGCTATTGAGGTGAATGGGGAAGTGTGGGATCTTATCCGCCCAATCACAAAAGACAGCTCGGTCAAGATATTAACGTGGAATGACAAGGGTGGCAAGACAACATTCTGGCATTCTTCCGCGCACTTGTTGGCGGAGGCGTTGGAGTCCCTTTATCCTGGAGTCAAATTCGGAATAGGGCCGGCAATCGATAACGGCTTCTATTATGACGTTGACCTTGGGGATCGCGCGCTTGGTGAGAAAGATCTTTCAGCCATTGAAGCCAAAATGAAAGAGCTCTCAAAGAAAGAGAGCCCGTTCTTGCGGAAAGACGTGAGCAAAGATGATGCGCTGTCATACTTCCGCAACAAGGGGGATCAATA
Source organism: Chryseosolibacter sp. (assembly GCA_035626495.1). GTDB lineage: Bacteria > Bacteroidota > Bacteroidia > Cytophagales > Cyclobacteriaceae > Chryseosolibacter. The sequence goes on along the minus strand of DASPNN010000515.1, from coordinate 92 downwards.
TAAGATCGAACTGATCAACGATTTGCAGGACGGCACCATCACATTTTATCAGCAAGGGGCATTCGTCGACCTTTGCCGCGGCCCCCACATCC
>DASPNN010000514.1:0-8319 GCA_035626495.1 Chryseosolibacter sp. | reverse complement strand
CAGCGTCGAAAGTCATACGCACCGCATTGGGTTTAGACCCGATGCGTGGGACCAGCTCGAAGAGTTCAAACCAGCGCGACGCATACCGCGCGGCCTCCTCGGTAAAGGAAATGGATTCCACATAACCATTTACAGTCTGGTAAAAGCGCGTATAGGTGGTGAATGCCAGCAGCAAGCCTCCGACGGCAATGGTTCCGGCCAGCGCCTCCGAGGTCATCAGTGCAATCGCCGAGAAAAGGAAGAGCAGGTACCACAGGCTTAACAACGCATAGGATATCGCTTTTTTTCGCTCCGCTTCAAGGATCCTGGCGTTGAAAGAGACCTTCCGGTCGCGGATCTGGACCTTGAACCACTCCTTGAGCTTTAATAATATCACGTCCACTGCTTTCTGCAACTCTTCAAAGTGTGAGATCCGGTTGCCGATGATCCGGTGGTCATCCAACGAAAAATACCGGATGCGAAAAACCTCCATGCTGTATTTCTTGTAGAAAAAGTATACCGGCAGCGCGGCGAGCAATGCGAACACGACCAGCCATCCGTTCAGGGACCAGAGGATTGCCATTGAGGTGATGATGCCTGCAAAATTGGTTGCTGACGTGAAAATGAAATCCTGCAGGTTCAGTACGCTGCCACTCCCCCACTCCTGAGCGCTTCGCAGCAAGTTTTGGTATGAACTGCTTTCGATCGTGCCGATGTCAAGACCGCCTTGCTTTTCAATCTTGTACATCTCAAGCTGGACGCCTTGCTGCAGCCTGAACTTGTTCCGGAAATAGGAGACGACATTGCTCAGTATGGTCGGAACGAGAAACGAGAGCCCAAGAATCAGGGATGAATTGATAAGCTTACCGTGGTCGGCAAGACCCTGCTTTATGCGAACAATTTCGTCGACGATCGAAGCGAAGCTGGTGAACTGAAGATATACCACCGCGCCTTGAAAAATGTTCAGGAAGATCAGCAGCAAAAATAAGGTTCTGCTTGTCTGCCATGCGAAAGTCAGCGACTTCATGGCGACTGTAAATATGTTCTTCCCCGTCTTCAACGCTGTTGTCTTATAGAGTGTCCGAACAAACTGGCCAGTCGCGCACTGCGATCCTTACCGAATCCCCCGACACGTATAGCCTCGGCCAGCCGGCGTTCGAGCGCACCCTCGTAAGTTAATGGAAGTTTTCAATTTTTATCAGCCGCAGCTCCACTAACCTTTCTGGTGGTATTTTGACAGGCGGCATTTGAAATAAACGGAAGATTCCATTCATTCAAATAAGTTCACCCCATAAAATTACCCATATGAAAAATCTACTCATCTCCATGGGTCTGGTCATGGCCCTTTCATGGTCCGGCGCGGCACAGATCATGCCCTTGACCACTGAACCCGACGGTGGCAATAAAAAAGCATCCGTTTCAGAACAGATCGGCATTGTCAGGATCGCGATCGCATACAGCAGGCCAGGCGTAAAGGGCCGCGAAGGTAAGATCTGGAACACCCCGGTCGCCCACTACGGCTTCATGGACCTCGGCCACGGAACCAGCAATGCGGCGCCCTGGAGGGCGGGTGCCAATGAAAACACCACGATCTCATTCAGCCATCCGGTCAGAATCGAAGGAAAGGACTTGCCTGCAGGCACATACGGCTTTTTCATCGCGCTGGGTGAAACCGAAAGCACACTCATTTTTTCGAAGATCAACAACTCGTGGGGAAGCTTTTACTACGATCCCGCAGAAGATGCCCTCCGCGTGACTGTAAAAAACCAGGCGCTCGACAAATCTATTGAATGGCTGAAATACGAATTCATTGACCAGACGGAAAATTCAGCAACGATTGCCCTCTCCTGGGAAAAGCGAATGATACCTTTCAAGGTCGAAGCGGATACGAAAGCACTGCAAATCGCCTCTTTCAAGAGCGAGCTCCGAACGACCCGCCCGCCATCGGACTTTATCCAGGCTGCAAATTATTGCGTTCAAAACAACATCGAACTCGAGCAAGCCCTGGCCTGGATGGACCGTGCCATCTATTTCCGGATCATGGGAGAGAAGAACTTCAGAACATTGAGCACCAAAGCGGCGGTCCTTATGAAAATGAATAGAATCGACGAAGCCAAAAAACTGATGGACGAGGCGTTGCCCATGGGTTCTATGCTAGAGGTGCACTTCTATGGCAGGCAGCTGATCAGTATGAAGGAAAAACAGGAAGCGTTGAAAGTGTACAAACTCAACTATGAAAAGTACCCGAATGTCTTTACGACTAACGTCGGAATGGGCAGGGCCTATTCGGCAAACGGTGATTTCAAAAAAGCACTAACATACATGAAAGCGGCTTTGCTGCAGGCACCCGACGAACGCAACAAGCTCAACGTACAAAATATGATCGGCAGGCTGGAGCAGGGACAAGATGTGAATTAGCGATAGTATATCACGTTACAATAGGGGTTTGCCTTCTTGAATTTCTCAACTTCCCTCGACGTCACCTTTGTGTTGTAGCATTTGAGGGTCTTCAATGGAAGGTGGAAAATCTTGTCAAGCTGCGAAATGCGCGTGTTCGAACAATCGAGCGTTTCAACTCCGTTGTGAAATTCGAAAACGTCGAGTTTTTTTATCTGAGTTCCGGAGCAATTAACCGTTTTGAGCCTTTGAAGGTCTATAAGTACATCGAGCTCATCCACCGGTGTGTTGGAGATATTCAATTCTTCAAGATCCGTCATCGCACGGAGCGCCTTGATGTTCGACAGCGGCCCATTGACAGCATGCAGTACCCGCAAGTTCCGAAGGTTCTCAAGGGCGGGAATGGTGGTGATCTGAGTTCCCGAAAAGCGCAAGTCACTCAAGCGGACAAACTCATTAAGAATAGAGAGGTCGCGCACGGGCGCGTCGGCAAAAGAGATGGATTTGCGCTCGGCGAGACGGTGAAGATTTTCCCGGCTCGCAATCGTATCCCTGCCCATCTGTTGTCGAAAAACATTCTTCCATTCAGAATCGAGGTTGCTCCACCAGCGTTTCAGGTGAACCGTTTTGTAAACAAGCAGGCACTCCGGATTTCGTTCCAGGAACTCCGCCGCGGTAATGTCGTGGATCGTTGTCTGGTCCACGTATACTTTTTCAAGCGCGGACACCGGGAACAATGGATCGATCTTTTCCACCGGCGTCTTATCGGCGCGCAAGACCCTGAGTTTTTCGTAAGTGGCCAGCGGCGAAAGGTCGTTGACGCCAGTTTCGCTGATGTCGAGCAACTCGATATTCCTGTGTTGGCTTAATGGTGAAAGATCACGAATGCCGGATTTGCTCGCAATCAACACACGCAGCCGGTCCAGCTTGGCCAGGGGTGTCAGATCGGTAATGGTAATCCACCCGGAAAAGTTGACAGAGTCAATGCCTGGAATGGTAGCAAGCTCTTCCTTGCTCGGGGCAAATGCAATTTTGCCGGCCTTGCTAAAGACCTTCTGCCAATCAACCGGAAGCTTTTGCCACCAAGCGATCAGGTCCTTTGAATCAAAGACAATCAGCACGCCAGGCCTGGCGGCCATGAATGTATCGGCCTTTTTCTTTGTGATAGCAGTTTGATCGCAATAAACGCGTTCAAGCAGCGGCAGTGCAGCAAGCGCATCCAATGTCGAAATGTACGTGTAGTTTGCCTTCAGTTCCTGCAGCGCTTTGCAATTCGCCAGCGGTCGTATGTCGGCGACCGATGTGCTGTCGATGTTGAGAAGGCTGAGATCTTTCATCCCGCTCAAAGATGAGAGATCGAAAACCAGTGTGCGCGAAAGGTTGAGTTCGTAAAGCCCGGTCAAAGAAACAATCGGGGCCAGGTATTTGAAGCTGGTGCCCTGTGCATTCAGGTGCAGCAGCGTCTTCAGATTCGACAACGGAGTAAAATCGACCACCGGGGTTTCCTGTATTTCGAGATTTTGCAGGACGGTCATCTTTTCGAGCGGACTGAGATCCCGGATCCGAGTTTGGCTGATGTTAAGCCGAAGCAGCTTGGTTGCATACCGCAACGGTGCAAGATCGGTGACTGGGCACCCGGATAGGTTGATCTCAAGCAATTCCGTCAGGTTCCTGATCGGAGTAAGGTCTCCGATTTGTGTTCCGGAAACATCCAGCAACTTCAGATTGTGAAGTTGTGAAAGAGGCTCGAGATTTTGCATAAACCGGTCCCCGCTCAGGTCCATGTCTTCGATCAACGTGATATTCTTGATGTCCTCGAAACTTACACTGTCGGCCAACCCGAGCTTTTGGGTGAAAATGTCTCTCCACCCGAACGAAAGGTTTTTCCACCAGTTGATTAAAGTTTCTTTTTCATCAAACTCATTTGTGTAGATACTCGCGATTTTAAGATCCTGTTCCTTGGGGTCAAGATTGATTTCCACGTAACGGGGCAAAGTGTTGTTCACCGCCTTGCCCTCTGAGCTGGTTCCCGAAATATTGCGGGTCAGGGATACCTTGTAGAATACCGTCCCGTTTGGAGTCACGCTTCTTTCAATCTTCTCGACATTGAAATCAAATTTTACATCTTTAAAGAAGAAGTCGACGTCCTTGAGGTAAGCGACAACGTCCTTGTTGGTGATCGTGGTTCGTTTGTCGTCGAGGTCGTCTTCAACCTGTACCTTGCTATCGGCGAAGATCTTTGAATAGCTTTCTGTAATTAGCACGTCTTTGTCGCGCGCCGGCGTTTCACTGCTGCCGATCGAGTTGAGCACATACTGCAAGAAGGCAATAATATCCCTGACCTGCTGTTCACCTTCGACCGGAGTTTTCTCTTCCGCTTTTTTTTCCGTGTCCTTCTTTTTTTCAGCGACAGTGCCTTTCGATTCCTTTTTGCCTTTTTGACCATAGCTCTCGTGGGCAGAGAAAAATACAAGGCAGATCGCCAGCGTGACGTTGGCAAGTGTTCTCATCGCTCGGTAAAATATTGTAAACATTACGCCTTGATTAAGAGCACCCTTCGGACTTACGGGGCTCATTTGTAAATATAACGGATGAGCAGATCCTTGTCGTCCTTGCTGTTGAGCTTAACAAGGTTGGAGATCAGCCAACCGCTGTTATAGCCGGGACGATTAAACTCCGAAATCTGAAAGTACCAGCCCTTGACCTGAAAGAAGTGAAATTTCACCTGCTCGACAGATTTGAATTTCAAGTTTCCCTTTTTCAGCTCATACAAAAAAACACTGAGGTGATCAGGCCGAAACTTTTTGGCAGCAAACTGCGCGACGCTGTCGGTATTGACGAACGCCTTTCTGAAGTTCATGAAATCAAGCTCATGACTCATCGGGTGCAGAAATCTTCCAATACGCGTGGTATCACGGATGAAATACGGATCCAGGAAGTATGCCTGCGCCCGGTCGATCACCCATTTGAATCCAAGGTGATCCTTTTCAAGTTCCATAAACAGGGTGACCGTTTCATCCCTGCCATTCATTGTGAAGGTAGCCTGGACCTCCGAAAACCAGTCCCCCGCGTGAAAGTCGATGATCGCCGACTCGCTGTTGTCTGTGATGTATTTCGCAAACTCTATCTTTAGCGCTGCCGGAATGCCGGCGTTGTTATCATCAAACAGCATCCCGAGGTATTTTTTGCGCAGCTTTGCACTGCGAAAATGTTTATCACCCTGGTAGTAGCGGTTACCCTTTTCATCCTCCTCGCCATTGAACCTTCGGAAAAACTGGTTGACCTGTTTGGATTCTGCATACAGCCTGCTTTCGTCTTCCTGCGTCATCGACCCTTGTCCGCGTGTTTGAACAACGAAGAAGACTATGAACAGTGAAGCCATCACTACGGCTTTGAACCAGGACCCTTGCGCGCTGACCCTCATGAGCATTCCCGTGGAGTTATGACTTGCGATCAGGCGCCAGTTTCTGTGACACGGATGTCGCCGAGCAGTACGTCCCAGAATTCGACGGTCCGCCCGGAAATCTGGGTCTTCTTGCGTTCGACATAAATAGTTATGTCTTTTTTGGTGGTGTCTTTATACTTGAGCCCGTCGTCGGACTGGCCTTCGAATCGCTGGTACACGGTTACTACACCGACGTAACGGCCGTCGGGCTGACGCTCGAGGTCACTGATGTAATGAATATTGTACCATTGAATCGACACGCGGTCATAGTTAAGGGCCATAAGTCTTTCAAAATACTTTCTGACCTTGTAATACGTCACATCTTTTCGGTTCAACGAAGATACTCCCATCTCACTGCCGGGCGCAAAAAGCTCCTCGGCCCGGTCCATCACCCGCGTGGCTTCGGAATACTGCGTCTGTTTACTTCCGATGATGCTGATGTATTTGCTCAGGTCACGAACTTTTTCGAGGGCGAGTGAGTCGATCGCACGCTTTCTTTCCGGACTGATGTCTCCCTGGCCATGGGCAGCTATCGCGATTACGAACGTCACAACCAGGACAAACGAACATTTATGAATGAGGTGAACCATATTCTTTTTGTTTAGTAGTAAGCGCATTGTTTGTTACTCTTTCTTTAATTCCACTTCTGTGATCTTGCCGGAGGCGTCGAATTGCAGATTCGAAACTTTGTTCATGTTCTTCTTCTGGTCTTTCAAATAGTTGAGGTAATTCCTGATGGTTGTCGGCCGATCGTAGTCTTTCTCGCCACCGGACTCGCTGATCACGATGAGTACGGGCGTATCAGGCGAAGCAAACATCGCGAGCGCTTCATTGATACTGTTGTTGGCAGAAGTGCTGTTCGCCGCGCTCGTGATTGCGTCGAAATACTGCGTTAATTTGGCCTTAGGTGTACTTGCCGCGGCCTCGCGGTCGCGCGCTTCCGCCTCTTTTCTGGCCCGTTCCTCTTCCTCCTTCTTCCGGGCAGCAGCGGCTTCCTCACGCTTTCGAGCAGCTTCCTGTTCCATTCTTGCCTTCTCGGCGGCAGCGGCTTCCATCGCTTTCTTTTTGCTCTTGCAACCGGACGCGAGCAAGAGCATAACGAATGCCAGCATGACAAGTTTTGAAGACTTTCGAATCAAGTTCATGATTTTGCTTTTTTGGTTGATATAACGAAACCAGCCGTTATTATTATGCCAAAACAGGATTGTTTGAATCTTTGGCAGGAATTAATATTATACCTGAGTAAAGGTGTTGAAAAAATTCCACGGCTAAAGTGCCGGCAAATATAGATGCCGCGACCATTAAACGCATACGACCGCCGACCTGTGGCCATTTATCCCGTTCAACTGACACACGGGTTGAAGAAAAAAAATGCACCGGCTTCATCCTGCGGGTATTTATCTTTTAACATTACCAAAGTCGCGTTTTATTTTCCGCAAGATCCGGGTTTGCTTCTTTTGTCCGCTTGTGAATATTTGTCTGGACCAGGACAATAACTGATCTGGTCAAAATAGTCAAAATTGATATCAACAATTCAGGCCGGTTTCTGGAATTTTGTTCGTACGGCCGCTGTTTGTATCAGCAAATATGTAACACTGAAAACCCTGCAAGTCGCATGACAACATCTACCCTCAGCGTTGAAAAACACGTCGAAAACCTGAAAGGTACCCGCATTGAATCAATTGATCTGCTTCGCGGAATTGTAATGATCATAATGGCCCTCGACCATGTGCGAGATTATTTCCACGCCGACGCGTTTCTCTTCAATCCGCTCGACCTGACGCGAACAAGCGTCCCTTTATATTTCACAAGGTGGATCACACATTTCTGTGCGCCAGTTTTTGTATTCCTGGCCGGCACCTCCGCCTTTCTGGTCGGCCAGCGAAAGGGAAAAAGCGAGCTCTCATCCTTTCTCTTGAAGCGTGGGCTGTGGCTGCTCGTTCTGGAATTCACCGTGATAAACTTTTCCTGGTTCTTCAACCTGAGGTTTTCGTTCTTCGCACTCACCGTAATCTGGGCACTCGGCATCGGTATGATCGCCCTTGCGGCGGCAAGCAGGCTCCCTTTCAAGGCTATCCTGGTGCTGGGTGTGATCATGGTAGCCGGGCATAACCTCCTGGATGGAGTGCATGTTTCGGGCAGCGGCGCGCCGGCCGTCGGATGGGCTGTGCTCCACGAAGCCAAAGCGTTTACACTGGGTAGCATTATCCTCTATGTCGGATATCCGATCATTCCGTGGACAGGGTTGATGCTGCTCGGATATTGCTTCGGGACCTGGTACCGCCGCGAAGTACCGGCGACTGAACGTAAGAAGTTTCTTCTCGCCACAGGTTCGAGCCTGATCATAGGATTTGTGGTGTTGCGGCTGATCAACAGCTATGGAGAACTGTCGGCCTGGTCTTCACAAAACAACGCGGTGTACACAATGTTGTCATTTCTGAATGTCACGAAATATCCCCCATCACTCCTGTATGTTCTTGTTACGATCGGACCAGCCC
>DASPNN010000513.1:0-3355 GCA_035626495.1 Chryseosolibacter sp. | reverse complement strand
TGTGACTTCAGGTTATTCAGCTCGATCTGGACAAGCGACGCCTCATATTTTAGAGCGTTTTTGTATTGATCGAAATAGTGGAATGTGAAATACAGAACGCACCAAATAAAAAAGATCACGGCATAGGTGAAAGAAAGGCCCCAAATGCGGGCCGGATCAAACGCGACCTCCGGAACAAATAATCCGAGCAGGTAGCTCACCGGCATTCTCAGGAAGTATACCACGACTCCAAGAATAAAAACGGTGATCAATACCCTTGGCGCAAGCTTGGCGATACTGAAACGCACCCATTTCCGGGGCTTGAAAAGAATCCGGAACAGATGTGTCACCAGCAGGCAAAGCAGAGATTCGTAAATCAGGAAGTAGATCCTGTTCGGGCTCGAACTTACCGACGCCAGCAGGCTCGCGACGATCTGGACCGTAGCGTATAAAAGCCACCCGCCGATCTGGAGGGTCCAGTATAATCGCTGCTTGTTCACCGTGCCAATTTACATTTTAGAAACGACGATCAATTCAAAATTTGAGGGAAGCAGCCGATGTTTGTGATGAAGGGTAAGTGGCAACGCGCCACCTGTTAAAACAAATTGCTGCCTCAACGGCTCAGAGATATTTAAACTGCAGCAGATACAAAAACAAAAGTCCTGTCGAAATGATCAGCACCCAGCTGACGACCACCAGCGGTCTTTTGTAAATCACCAGCTTCGGCTCGACCGTCAAAGCATTGACAATAAATGCCAGTCCCCCCAAGCCGTACAAACTGGTTTCCAGGTAATCACCCACCGACACCTGATAGATAGCGACCCCGATGAATATCAAACCGAAAAGGTATTGTCTTGTGGTTGGGCCCATGTTAGCAGTATTGAGTAAGGTCCGCGAATCAATTCAGTTCAGCCTTTAGAAATTTGCCGGTGTAACTTCGGGCGTTTTTTGCGACAACCTCCGGCGTACCGCTGGCGACGATCTCGCCGCCTTTCGCACCGCCTTCCGGGCCGAGGTCCACAATATAATCGGCCGACTTGATCACGTCCATGTTGTGCTCGATAATAAGCACCGTATTTCCCTTGTCCACGAGTTTTTGCAGAACATCCATGAGGTGCGCGATATCCTGGAAATGCAAACCGGTAGTCGGTTCGTCGAGGATATAAAATGTCTTGCCGGTATCGCGTTTGGAAAGCTCGGTCGCAAGTTTAACCCGCTGGGCCTCGCCGCCGGACAACGTCGTGGCATGCTGACCCAATGAAATGTATCCAAGGCCAACTTCCGACAACGTCTGAATCTTTCTCAGAATTCGCGGCTGATTCTCGAAGAAAGTAACAGCCTCCTCAACCGTCATTTCCAGTACATCGGAAATCGACTTGCCCTTGAAGCGGACCTCGAGTGTTTCGCGGTTGTAGCGTTTGCCCTTGCACGTCTCACACGGAATATGAATGTCGGGAAGAAATTCCATTTCGATCAATCGCAACCCGGCCCCTTCACATGTCTCACACCTGCCACCCTTTACGTTGAATGAAAATCTTCCGGTTTTGTATCCGCGGATCTTCGCTTCAGGCATCTGCGCAAACAGATCGCGAATGTCGGTGAATACGCCCGTATAAGTTGCCGGGTTGGATCGCGGTGTGCGACCGATCGGCGACTGATCCACCTCGATGACCTTGTCGATCAGGTCCAGGCCCTCGACCTTGTCGTACGGCAACGGCTCGGTCCTTGAATTAAAAAAATGCTGGTTGAGTATCGGGAAAAGTGTATCATGAATCAGGGTCGACTTCCCGCTGCCGGAGACACCGGTAATGCAGGTAAGTGTTCCAAGTGGGATCGTCAGGTTGATATTTTTCAGATTGTTTCCCTTTGCGCCGATAAGAGAAAGTTTTTCGCCCGAGCCCTTGCGTCGCGCTTTCGGAAAGTTGATGCTTGCATGACCGGTCAGGTACTTGGCGGTCACGCTATCGGTTTTTAAAAATCCCTGTGGATTACCTTGCGCTATGATATGACCCCCATGTCTTCCGGCGCCCGGGCCAATATCAAGTATGTAATCGGATTCCATCATCATCTCCTTGTCATGCTCCACAACAACAACCGAGTTACCGAGATCGCGAAGGTCTTTCAGCGCACGAATAAGCTTCACATTGTCGCGGGCGTGCAAGCCGATGCTGGGCTCATCGAGGATGTACAATACACCGACCAATTGAGTTCCTATCTGGGTGGCAAGCCGGATACGTTGCGATTCACCGCCACTGAGGGTCCTGATCGGTCGGTGAAGGTTAAGGTAATCCAGTCCGACGTCCAGCAGGAACCCGATCCGTTTCCGGATTTCTTTGAGTACTTCCGTGGCGATGACGCGTTGCTTGGAGTCAAGCCTGTCTTCCAGGCCGGTAATCCAAAGGCTCAACTGGGTGATGTCCATCATCGAGAGCTCTGCGATGTTTTTGCCGTCGATCCGGAAATGCAGGGACTCCTTTTTCAGCCTGGCGCCGTTACACTCCGGGCATGTCCTTACGATCGTAAAATCCTCGACCCATTTCTTAATGGCCTCCGAGCCTTCATCGCGTTGCTTTTCAAGAAAGTTGATGATCCCTTCGAACCGGACGTTCCACTCGGTTCCCGGATATTTTACCGAAGGAACGCCGACCGGTTCCTCGTCACCATACAACAGGATATGCAATGCCTCTTTTGAAATATTTTTGATGGGCGTTGTCAAAGTCAGTTTGTAGCGTTTCAGGATGGCTTCGATTTTTTTGAAGATCCAGATGTCACGGTATTCTCCCAACGGCAGAATGCCGCCGCGACTAATGCTAAGACTCTTGTCGGGTATCACGGACTCTTCGGTGATCTCCTCGATCTGGCCGAGACCGGTACACTGGGGACATGCTCCATACGGAGAATTGAAGGAGAAGTTATTTGGCGCCGGTTCGTCATACGAGAGACCGGTCTTCGGGTCCATCAGGTATTTCGAATAATGATGGACTTTCCCATTCTCTTCCATCACCATCATCACTCCCTTGCCTTCCTTAAGAGACTTGTTGATCGACTGACCGATACGGGCACGGTCCTTTGGGTCGGCAACAATCCGGTCCATCACTATTTCGATATCATGGATCTTGTAACGATCGACCTGCATTTTCGCGGTGATATCGAGTACCTCGCCGTCGACGCGGACTTTTGTGTACCCTGACTTTCTGATTTGCTGAAACAGTTCCCGGTAATGGCCTTTCCGTCCTTTGATGATCGGCGCCAGCAATACGAGCTTCTTGCCTTTGAAATTCTGGAGCATGCTGTCCAGGATCTGGTCTTCAGACTGCCGAACCATTTTTTCGCCGGTCAGGTATGAGAACGCATCTCCTGCCCGGGCGTAAAGCAG
>DASPNN010000512.1:0-2033 GCA_035626495.1 Chryseosolibacter sp. | reverse complement strand
GATTCCCTTGAAGACTGTCTGGTATGAGCCGGCGGTTACCGGGAAATTGGCGCTGGTAGTTCCGCCGGCTATGATGATGTTTTGCTCGCTGTCAAATTTTATGGAATACGATGCATCGGATCCGGAACCGCCCACGTAAGTTGACCATACGATCGACGAAAGGTCCGATGTGAGCTTGACAACCACCCCGTCGGTGGTGCCTCCGTTGAAAGAAGCATCGAATCCATTCACGATCGGGAAATTGTTGGAAGCCGTCACGGAACTGATGTATACCTGCCCCGCGCCGTCGGTGATCACGTCCCCCCGCATCTCGTCGCCGTAGTTGACTACCAAAGGCCCACCGGATTGCTTCGGAAGGTTCAGACCATCATTGCCGGATCCACCGAGAAAAGTGGACCCAATAAGTTGATCGCCGTCGGGCGACAAGCGGGTAATCACGATATCCCACTCGTCTTCGGTATTAAGCACGCGGTTAAATATCAGGGTACCGAGATTGAACGTCCGGTCGAAGGCGCCGGTGGTTGTCGGGTAGTCTGGTGAGCCGGAGATGCCGAGGACAATCAGGTCGCCCGAAGTCTTATCGACCACCAGGCTTTCAGGCGAATCGTTATTGACACCACCCAGGTGTGTGGCGTATAGAAATTTCGTCCCGGCCGAATCATATTTTATAATGGCCATATCGAAGCTTCCGCGATTTTCAGTTTGAAACGCGCCAACCGTAGCCGGGAATTCTCCTCCAAGATCCTGACGGGTGACACCCGCTGAATACAGGGTTCCGTCTTCACCCGGAGTGGCTGTGCTTCCCCAGTTGTCAGCCGTCGAGCCCGAGTAAGTCGAAAAGATCAGCAACGGGTCAATGACCAACTCACGGCTGTGATCGTAGTCCAGCGGAAAAGAAAACGCGACAACGTTGTTGACCAGGCGGTATTCGCTCGATACCGCAGTTTGCCGCTCTCCATTCAACTGATAGGAAAACGGCTTGAGTTCCGTAAGGGATCCGACCGCGGTTCGAATTTTCAACTCGTCGTCGGATTTTTCAATGCCATCGACGCCGGAATATTCTATTCTGATTTGTGTTGGATCCGCGCCAGGCTTCACAATGAAATCGTATTTCAGGTTACGGCCTGCGGATGATACGCGAAAATCGATCCCGTCATAGACATCGGGATACAGGATGGATGAAAACGACAACGCGTGCGTGGCCCAACGCGATGAATCGTTGCCGCGAAAATAATTGTAGTATCCTTGCAGCGGTGGGCCGGCGACCGGTTTCGAATCCGGACTGGCGCCGAGAAGATTGATTCGGAAGTAGTGTGCCTGGATGGGCTCCGCTGCTCCATCGGATTCATTGCTTGCTTCATGGCCTGCGAGGTGGCGGTGCTCCAATTCGTCCATGTCCAGGAGCAGCACGGAGAACCCGTTTGCTGAAACACCAAGACGTCCGCCAGGGATTTGTGCTTGAAAGTCAACGTCCGGATTCCATTGGCCTTTATTCTCTATAAATCGCAGCGTTTCAATATCCTGGCCAAACGCATTGATGCAGATCAATAACAAGAGGGGTCCTAAGCGCATAACCACGCCAAGATACCAAATTTCAAGGGCACATTTCTTATAAAAAAGCCTACAGTATAATTCATACATGAGCAATGGATCCGACCTGCCGTCCCGCTTGCGACAACAGTTTCTCATATCAAATTACGGCAGGCTCAATCCGTGTTTTCAAAAATACTTCTGCAGCGAATTCACTCTTTACCTTCATTTTAAGACAAAATGGCTGGAAAAACCCACTGTTCGATTTTGGTGTCCGATAATGGAAATGTTCGATTCGTATTGAAGATTAAGTCACATAATCATCATTAAATCAGTCGGTTATGCTAGTCTATCAAACGCGTTTTCTAAATGATTTATTAGGCGCTACCAGCCGTATGTGCGAAAGGAGAGCGATTTCGAAGATTGACAAAAAATGATTTGATTATTACAGGCGCACAATCAGTGAGTTAGGACTAATCAGAATTCAAAAAACTTTAACGTGC
>DASPNN010000511.1:0-5104 GCA_035626495.1 Chryseosolibacter sp. | reverse complement strand
AATATCATTTGCTTTTCGCCGGATCTCCACAAATTTCGCGAAGAAACGATTGAGTACATAGCGCGACATCTTCCCGAGTTCGAACTAATAACCATAAGTGGTCTTTCGTACCGGACGTATAAAGAATTGATTGCAGATGCGAAATACATGATCACTTTTGGGGAAGGACTGGATGGTTACTTTATTGAGACCATTTTTTCCGGCGGTATAAGCATGGCAATGTACAATTCTGAATTTTTTACTCCCGATTTTCGGGATGTTCCGGGAGTATTTGACCCGATGGAAGATTTTAAGTTGCTTGTTGTCAGAATGATTCGTGGAACGCTAGGTACAACTGCGTATGAGCAAATTCAACGCCGACAGTTCGAGGTTTGTTCGAAGTATTACCGACTTGATTTATATTCTCAAAATATTCGCACATTTTATGAAAAAAAATTTAATGTTCAATCGCGGATATTGGCAGATACAAACATAAAAATTGATCGAACTTGATTACCGTTACAAAGTCGTTCTTACCGGATTTCGGCACCTATCAGAGTTATTTGCAACAAGTGTGGGCATCTGGATGGATTACCAATAATGGCCCTCTCGTGCAGCGGTTGGAGGAAGAGTTGAAAAGCTACTTACGGGTCAAACATCTTTTTTTCACGTCCAACGGTACGATCGCGTTGCAAATCGCATTGAAAGCCCTGAGGTTGTCTGGAGAAATAATTACAACCCCGTTTTCATATGTAGCGACGACGAACTCAATACTTTGGGAAAACTGTACGCCGGTTTTTGCGGATATTGACCCTAACGATCTTAATATTTCTCCTACTGCACTAACTGATCTAATAACCGATAAGACGAGGGCAATTTTAGCGACGCATGTCTATGGGCACCCGTGCGCTGTGGAGGAAATTGAAAATATAGCCCTCCGGCACGACCTTAGAGTTATTTACGATGGGGCCCACGCTTTCGGCGCGAAGTATATGGATAGTTCGGTGCTTAGCTTTGGAGACATTGCCACATGTAGTTTTCATGCAACTAAAATATTTCACACTGTTGAAGGGGGAGCTGTCATTACGAACGATGATGAACTAGCCGAGCGCATCATGCTTTGTCGTCAGTTTGGGCACATTGGCGATGAGTACTACAATGTCGGCATAAATGGCAAAAATTCCGAGATTCATGCTGCTATGGGGTTGAGTATTCTGCCTCAAATGGACGAGATAATTAAGGAAAGAATGAAGTTGAGTGATGCCTACGATCGTTATTTAGATGGCGTTGGCTTGTGTAAGCCAAAGGCCAGGCAAGGTACGCTCTATAATTTTGCATACTACCCCATTATTTTTGAAAGCGAGGAACAGTTATTAAGGTCTAAAGATTATCTTTCGAACTGCGGAATTTATACCAGACGGTATTTTTATCCTTCGCTAAACCGCCTTCCTTTTCTCGAAGGACAATGCTGTCCGGTTTCTGAATCAGTAAGCAGCCGGGTACTCGCTTTGCCGCTATACGTCGGCTTAAAGGAGGGCCAGATCGGAATGATTTGCGACTATTTGCAAAAGTCACTTAGATGATTTGACATGGTTATTGTAGGTGCAGGCGGTCATGCTCTCGAGCTGTTGGATGTGCTTGTTAGCGACAACCGTAGTGACGGTTTGTTTTTTTTCGATAATCTTACTTCTTCAAAGAATCGCCTATTTGCAGGGTATTCGATTCTGAGAACAGAGAGCGAGTTAATAACTGAGCTGCGCCGCGATCCGACAGTCATTTTAGGCACTGGGAATGTTCATCATCGGAGAGCTCTTGCGGAATATTGCGAAAAGTTGGGAGGTAAACTCATGTCAGTTGTTAGTTCTACTTCGCACATAAGTAAACTCAATGTAACGTTGGGACAGGGTGTAAACGTAATGCGGAATGTTATGATCGGGCCAGGGGCTACCATCGGTGAAGGTACATTAGTGAACGCCCATGTTTTGATTCACCACGAGTCTGTAATTGGTGAGTATTGCGAAATCTGTCCCGGTGTCATTATCGCGGGGAATGTTTCTATAGGAGACAACACGATGATTGGTGCGGGTGCTGTGATATTGCCCAAGATTCGAATTGGTAATAATGTAACAGTGGGCGCAGGTGCAGTAGTCCTTGGAGACATAGTTGATGATATCGTTGTTGTAGGTAATCCTGCGCGCATTGCAAGCAAAAAGCTGGATAATTGATTTCGAATCACCGGGAAAGAGGTCAAAATATGAACGGGAGCCATTTCTGTACGGTCTCTGTCATTGTACCGAATTTTAACCATGGTGCTTTTTTAAATGAGCGAATAAACAGCATATTGGAGCAAAAATTTCAGGACTTTGAGATTGTGCTTTTGGACGATTGTTCCAGCGACGGCAGTGAAAAAATCATTGAAAAATATCGAAATCATCCGAAAGTTAGCGGTATCGTTGTCAACAAGCGAAATAGTGGGTCCGTATTTCGGCAGTGGGAGAAGGGAATATCATTAGCCAAGGGGGAATTCATATGGATTGCGGAAAGCGACGATGTTGCTGATCCGGATTTTCTCGTAACAACGTATGAGGTCCTGCGTCGCGACAATTTGATTTGTTTTGCCTACACCGATTCCTATCAGATAAACGGTAACGGTGAGTGCGCAGCGGATACCCTTGCAGATGTTCGCAATCGTTTATTTCAGACTGATAAATGGAGCAGCTCTTACATTGTTGATGGGTTGGGCGAACTTCAGGATATATTAGCCTATCATTGTTCAGTCAATAATGTGAGTAGTGTTTTGTTTCGCGCAAAAGCACTTCGGGCAGCGATGCCGTTTGATCCCCGTCTTAGATATATCGGAGACTGGCATTGTTACATCAAGTTGTGTAAGCTGGGGAAACTAGCTTATATAAACCGCCCATTGAATTACTACCGCCAGCACGACTCCAATTCATCTCGTCATCTTTGGAGAGCGAGCGAGTTTATTCTCGAATATTTTGTTCTGTTTAACTGGCTTCAAAAAGAACTTCCTTCATTGCCGAAAAAGAAGCTAAAGAGAGCTTTGGTCGGGTATATTCAGCATACGCCTTTTCGGAATATTAGTGTTCAACGGTTCAAATTGTACTTGAAGTTGGCTCGGATCAATTTTCGATTGTTAGCTGCAATTTGGTGCAAGAATATTGCCATAGCGCTGCGTTTCAAACTAAGCGGAAAAAGGTTTCATCCTTGAAGAGATTTGTTTCGTTGAGCGGTTCCATGCATTTCGATGGGCTCTATGCTTTGTCTTAAATCTGAGTCAAGTGATTGAGAAAATTTCAGAATTTAATTATTGTCAATTCGATATCATTGTTACATAGTCAGAGATGAATCAAATTAAATTTGCACTAATAGGTTGTGGCAAAATTGGCGAAAGGCATGCCAGCCACATCCGGTCGCAGGGCGTCCTTCAGGCCGTGTGCGACGTGGATCCGGAAAGGCTGCGGAAAGCCGAGTCCGCCTACGGAGTAAAAGGCTATTCCGACCTTGAGGAAATGCTCCGGCATGAAAAGGATATCGACGTGGTTTCGGTTTGCACGCCTAATGGCCTTCATGCCGAGCATTCCATCAAAGCGCTGCGTGCCGGTTTCCATGTGCTCTGCGAAAAACCGATGGCGATCAGCTCGCGCGACTGCGGAGAAATGATCAAGGCGGCCGAGCAGATGAACCGCCGCCTGTTCGTGATCAAGCAAAACCGGTACAACCCCCCAGTCGCAGCCGTGAAAAAGGCGCTCGACGAAAATCGGCTTGGCAAAGTTTATAATGTGCAGCTCACCTGCTTTTGGAACCGCGACGACGATTATTACCGGAATTCCTGGAAAGGTACCCGCGCGCTGGACGGAGGCTCGCTGTTTACTCAATTCAGCCATTTCATCGACTTGCTTTACTGGTTTTTTGGGGATGTGCGCCGCGTAGCCGCTTATACCGAAAACTTCGCCCACCGGCAGTCCATCGAATTTGAAGACTCGGGCGTGGCCATCCTGCAATTCTATTCGGGGCCTATCGGTACAATTAATTTTTCGGTGAACAGCTTCAAAAAAAACATGGAAGGTTCGTTGACCATCATTGCGGAGAACGGAACCGTAAAGATCGGCGGCCAGTACCTCAATACGCTCGAATACCAGTGCATCAGGGACTATACCATCGAGATCAGCGATAAGGGGAACGAGGCAAACCAATACGGTACATACGTTGGATCGATGAGCAACCACGACAAGGTGTATGCAAACATCATAGAAGTGTTGGAACATGGGAAAAGCATTTCAACGAATTTTTTTGAAGGTTTAAAGACAGTCGAAATCATCGAGAAAATTTACTTCGCAGCAAATAGCGTACATGCATGAACCCCGCATATTCGAAGCGACTATAAGAAAAGTTGCTTTCGGCGTCAATGTAAAATTGGTCCAACCGGTGAATCTTTATGAATGTTCCATTGGGGATAATTGTTTCATTGGTCCCTTTGTCGAAATTCAGAGAGGAGTCCGACTGGGCTCCAACTGCAAAGTGCAGTCGCACTCCTTTATTTGTGAGCTGGTGACAATTGGTGACGACTGCTTTATCGGGCACGGGGTGATGTTCGTAAACGACCTTTTTAGAATCGGCGCGCCAGCGGGCGGCGATCGAAACCTCTGGGTTAAAACCGTCATTGGCAACCGGGTTTCGATAGGAAGCAACGCCACAATCCTGGGAGTGGAAATTTGCGACCACGTTGTCATTGGGGCGGGGGCCGTTGTTACAAAAAGTATTTTCCAGCCCGGAATCTATGTCGGAAATCCCGCCCGCTTATTGCGCCGGCTGGAGGGATAAGTTCCCACAGGCATTCATCTGCATATTATGAAAATACCATTTGTTGACTTGCAAACACAGTACAGAGCTATTCAAAAGGAGATCGACGAAGCCATACATACCGTTATTGATGAGGCCTCGTTTGTGGGCGGCAGACATGTAGGTCTATTCGAACAAAAATTCGCCGACATGTACGGCGTGAAGCACTGCATCAGCTGCGGCAACGGCACGGACTCCCTGTACATACTTTATCGGATGCTTGGAATCGGCCCCGGCGATGAGGTGATCACCGTTGCGAACAGCT
>DASPNN010000510.1:0-2869 GCA_035626495.1 Chryseosolibacter sp. | reverse complement strand
ATATGGCAATGGATTCCAGCAGCTGTGGGGCAACTTTTTCAGCAACTGGGGACCGCACTTTGATGAAATAGATTCGGTCGCCATGCCCCATCAGTTTTTGGCCGACCCGACGTTGCGGGATGCTTTCCCCGAATACTACTTCAAACGGTATGCGTATGAAGCGAAGCAGGACCCAACAGACTTTTTCCGCAAAGGGCTGGTGTCAAATACATCCCTGTCTTTCGCAGGAGGAACTGATAAGCTTGGCTATAATGCCGCGGTAGCATATACCTCTGAGCAGGGTTATGCACCCGGCAACGATTTAACCCGAATGAATATCTCAACCGGGTTCAATGCCGCAGTGACCAATAAGATGACCATCAGGACCTCGATGATGTACGCCAACACCGACGTTGCGTCTCCTCCGCTCAATGGCGCGACAGGGGGCGGTGCCGCCTTTGGTGGCGTTCCATCCCTATATGCAAACTTTTTGTATACCCCTCGCAGTGTGGATATTTTAAACTGGCCTTTCGAAACACCGCTGGATCACAGATGTGTCAACTTCCGGAGTGGAATCGATATACCGAGCGCGCGCTGGATAGCCAAGTATGCAACGGAGACTGACAAGACGGACAGATTTTTTATCTCCACCACGACTGCTTACGATTTTTCTGAAAGTTTGAATCTTTCCTACCGTGTCGGTTTCGATACCTATACGCAGCGGCAGGACCGTGCTGTAAACAAGGGCATCGGCCCGACCTACCCGGTCATTAATAACGGTATCCTGGTAACCCAAACCATTTCGAACACCATCTGGAACCACGATCTGATCCTCGCTTTCGATAAAGAGCTAACATCCGATATTTCCGTCATCGCGCGCGTCGGTGGAAACGCTCGCAATGACTACTTTATCCGTGACGGTTTATACGGGGAGAATCAGACTGTATTCGGCTTGTTGCGTCATTCGAACTTCCAGACCTCCTCCTCCAGAAGTGTTGCCTTCGATGGCAGGGTCTTCTATCGCACGGTTGAACAACAGCGTTATGGTGTATACGGCGACTTTTCATTTGACTACAAGGACTACGTCTTCGTGAATCTGTCTGGTAGAAACGACTGGAGCTCGAGTCTCGAGCCAGGCAACAATACAAAGTTTTATCCAAGCGCGAGCGTTTCGTTTGTGCCCACAGATGCATTCTCGGGAATGAAATCTTCGATGCTGAACTTCCTTAAGCTGAGGTTCAGCTACGGTACATCCGCAGGTTTCCCAAGCCCTTATAATACACGCTCCGTTGTTGCACAGAACCTGCGGGGATACATGGATCTTGCGGGTAACCTTTATGGCGAGCATACAATCGCGAACAGGTTGGGGAATCGCATGCTACGTCCTGAGTTAATCCAGGAGCTTGAAGCCGGGTTTGAAGCGCGGTTTATTAACGATCGGCTCTCTGTGGACTTCACGATCTACGACCGCTCTACAAAGGACCTGATAACGCTCGCACCAATTGACCCTACCACCGGATATACCGAGACCCTTACAAATCTGGGCAAGCTGAGCAACAAAGGCATTGAAGTGGCGGTGAATGCTACCCCGGTGCGCCTTGAAAATGGATTCGAGTGGAATGTGACATGGAACTTTACTCAGGTTAAACCGATGGTTGAAACACTTGCCGAAGGGATCGATGAAGTGGTCCTGTCAGGTTTCACCGACCTTGGAAATTTTGCTATACCGGGACGCCCGACAAATATTATTAAGGGCACGGCGATTAGGAAGGACCCGGACGGCAATCGGATCGTAGGCTCTGATGGGCTTTATGTGCTGGATCCATTGCTCCAGGAACTTGGTGATCCCAATCCGAAGTACATCACCTCGCTCATCAACAATTTCTCCTGGAAAGGCATAACTCTGAGCATGCAATGGGACTATCGCTATGGAGGAAGGATGTACGCCGCCACCCCTTCAGCGTTGATCGGTCGGGGCGTTTCGAAAGACGTAGACTTCAATCACGATCTCACGTTCGTCCTGCCCGGGGTGAAGAACATCGGAACGGCGGAATCCCCGAACTACGTTCCAAATGACATCCAGATCACCGCATCCGATTACGGATTCAATACGCAGTTCTTCGGATACAATGAAGTGGCAATGTTTGATGCGACTACCATCCGCCTGCGCGAAGTGGCTATCGGTTATACGCTGCCGAACTCAATTTTGAGCAAGACGCCCTTCAAAAATGTAAGTCTCATTCTGACAGGAAACAACCTGTTCCACAACGCCGTCAATGTTCCAAAGTATGTCAATTTCGATCCGGAAGTTTCCAGCCTTGGCGTTGATAACGGATACGGTTTTGACTATCTGACCGGTCCAAGCTTTAAACGATACGGAGCAGTTTTAAGGTGTAACTTCTAACACTCAAAAGGAATTACAGTTATGAAAATCATAAAATCATTGATACTCGCAGTCGGACTGCTGGCGGCAAATTCCTGCTCATTGAACCTGCTGGAAGATCCGAACTCAGTGCAGCCCGACGAAATGCTGCCGACTCTCGTGATAAATTCGATGCAGCGGAATACTGCAGGTCTTTTCAATACCATGAGCACTTTCGGGATGCAACTTACACGACAGCAAAATGCAGGTGCTTCCATTTACGAAAGCTTGTACAATCCGCAAAGCTTTGACGGTTCGTGGTCGCAGGCTTACGCGAATATCCTGCTCGATGGCGACCGGCTGATTGAGGACGCTGACAAAAATGGACTTGCACGCCACGCAGGTATTGCCAGAGTATTGTCCGCCTATGTGCTGACAATGCTTGTCGACTATTTCGGCGACGTGCCATACTCGGAAGCGTTCCAGGGATCGTCAAACTTCAATCCCGCGGCCGATAACATGGAAGAT
>DASPNN010000509.1:0-3461 GCA_035626495.1 Chryseosolibacter sp. | reverse complement strand
TGACGCCAACACATTTTTGAACCGTGACGCGATCAGGAAGATTGTGCGCCATTATGCCGATCCACAGGTCGGAGGTGTGGCGGGCGAAAAAAGGATCTTTCGTAAAGAGGAAGACAATGCCTCAGGAGCTGGCGAAGGCCTTTACTGGAAATACGAATCCTTCCTGAAGCGGAAAGACTCCGAGGTGTATTCGGTTGTCGGCGCCGCCGGCGAGCTGTTCTCGATCCGGACCGCTCTATTCGAAGCACCGGATGAGAATATGATCATCGAGGACTTTTATCTGTCGCTTTCGATCGCAGCCAAAGGATATCGGTTTGTATATGAACCCGAAGCTTATGCCACCGAAACTGCCTCCGTGTCTGTAGCCGAGGAGTGGAAACGCAAAGTACGCATCTGCGCAGGCGGTTTCCAGGCGATGTCGAAACTCAAACATTTACTCAACCCGCTGCGATACGGCATCCTCAGTTTTCAATACGTATCACACCGCGTGCTGCGCTGGACACTCGCCCCCCTGTCCCTGCCCCTCATCCTGATATCGAACGCATGGCTTGTTTTCGGAGGGTCGGCGTTTTTCATGTTCAGCCTCACGGCCCAGGCGATCTTTTATGGAATGGCCGCAGTGGGTTACACCATGCGGGACCGAAAAATAGCAATTAAGGGTTTCTTTGTCCCCTATTACTTTTGTGTCATGAACCTGTCGGTTTACGCCGGATACATGCGTTTTGCAAGTGGTAAACAGTCTGTCGTGTGGGATAAAGCCGAACGGGCTACGGTAACAAGCTCGTTGTAAAGGAATTTGCGTTTCAAAACTTGTGCTTTTCCCTAAGTCCTATAATTTTGCCAGCCTGAATAGCAAGTTATGGGACGTATTTTTGAAAAACGGAAGCACAAGATGTTCGCGCGCTTTGACCGAATGGCCAAAGCATTCACCCGCATCGGCAAAGACATTGCCATCGCTGTAAAGCAAGGTGGCCCCCATCCGGAGAACAACCCAAAGCTAAGACTTGCTATACAGAACGCGAAAGGTGCAAACATGCCCAAGGACCGGGTAGAGGCGGCAATCAAACGGGCATCATCAAAAGAAGAAAAAGATTACCAGGAAGTAACTTACGAAGGTTATGCACCGCATGGTGTTCCGATCATCGTGGAATGCGCTACGGATAATCCAACCCGCACCGTAGCGAATATCCGTCTGCATTTTTCCAAGAACGGAGGAAGCATGGGCAACTCCGGTTCGGTTTCTTTCCTGTTCGAGCGCCGAGGCGTGTTCAAATTCGATCCGGCAAAACTGAATCTCGATGAGCTGGAACTCGACCTGATCGACGCCGGTGCCGAAGACATAGAACGGACCGACGACGAGATCGTGGTCTACACCAAATTCACGGAATTTGGACACATGCAAAAGTTTCTGGAATCAAAACACCTCGACGCCAAGAGTTCTGAGATCCATTACGTTCCCACCACCACCAAAGAGCTTCCGGAAGATCAACAGGATGAAGTGCTCAAACTGGTGGAAGTCCTGGAAGGTGATGACGACGTTCAAAATGTCTATCACAATCTTGCCTAGGCTCGCCACTACAAAACCGGTTTTAAAGCCTACTTTCGCACAGTCATTCGGTCCTCAATCAGGCGGTTATTGTACTGCTGGATCATCGCTTTAAGCTTGCGCTCCATCGCTGCCGCAATTCGGGGATGTTGGCCAAGCAGATTGCGTTTGACCATCTTGTCGGATATGAAGTTGTAAAGCCCCAAAGATCTCTTTCCATCAAAGACCAGCATGTACTCTTTCTCGAAAAACTGGTAGGTATTGTCCTTATAGTTTAAGGCAAACGGCTCTAGACGTTCACGGAAGATATCACGTCCGTAGGCTACATACGGCTCGTCAAAATGCAAATAGCCGAGTACCGAAGGCATGATGTCGATCTGTTGTATGATCGACCGCTCCCTCCCCCGCAAATCATCGCCCGGATGAAAAAAAATCACGGGCACCGAATAGAACCCCCATGCCGTGCGGTGCTCCGCGAACTGGATGTTGGATGACGTGTGGTCGGCCGTAATGACAAAAAGCGTATTGTTGTACCATGGCATTTTTGAGACCCGGAGAAAGAATTGCCGCAACGCAAAATCCGTGTACTCCACACATTTGTGGATCGGCAGCGGCCCACCTTTAAAGCGGCTTTCGAATTCCTCCGGAATGGTAAACGGATGGTGAGACGTCACCGAAAAAAAAGATGAGACAAAAGGCTGCGGAAATTCAGCAAGCTTTGTCGCATAAAAATCCAGGAACTTGTCATCCCAAATACCCCACAAGCCGTCAAAGTCATCGTCATTGTTGTACTCATCCATACCATAATAATGGTCAACACCCGCGAGGTTCATAAACGCCTGAAAGCCCATCGAGCCATTTGGCGCGCCATGAAAAAATGACGTGTGATATCCTTTAGGTTTCAAGAGAGAGTGCAGACTGTTGATCCGGTTGCCTGAATATGGCGACAAAAAATAAGGCACGCCCAGGGAAGGAATACTGCTGATCACACTGGGCGGCCCATCGATGGACTTCCGTCCATTTGCAAATGAATACTCATACGTTTTGGCGCGCTCCAGCAACGAGTCGAGGAATGGTGTATAACCCCTGTATGTGCCATTGAGCTTGTCGCCGTGAAATGCGCCGAAAAATTCCTTTGAAAAACTTTCAAGGATAATGACAACGACATTCTGTGGGCGAAACCCAACGGTATCGGCAGACGTGTGAACCGGTGTGTAAATTTTTTCAAGCTCGTCATCCTGGAAGTAGTTAACGCGCTGAACTTTTGTTTTACCAATCGTGCGGATCAAGGCAAAGGGCGTATTCAGGACAATACTGATGTATTTCGGATCTGTGACGTATTCGCCTGCGTTGCTCAGGGTAATCGGCCGTGTACTATGCCTGAAACCCCCGCGGATTCCAGCGTAGGTCAGGTACGCGATCGGGAAAATCATCGCGATCCCGCCAAGGTAATAGACCAGTCGGCTTTTTGTCTGTGGACCCCAATATCGTGTGCGGTTGTAAAGCTTTACCATCACGCCGATGAGGATGACCCAGAAAATCACAGCATACCAATAATCAATAAGAAATCGTCCCACCAGCGCTGCAATGTTCTGCTCATTTTCAAATTGCTTGATCACATCCACCGTGGTACGCCGGAGTGTAAACTTGTAATAAATGAAATCACAGACATTCAGCGCGACGGCCAGTCCGTTGGTGATGAAAAAGATGTATTTCAGCAATTCCTGGTAACCGTAGCGAAATCGAAAATCCAACGGGAAGATCATCAGCAGCAGGAACAGCATGTTGGTGTACAGAACCGAAACAAGGTCAAACTTCAACCCACCGGCCATCAACACCAGGAATTTCCCAAGGGTCATGTCGGGAAAATAGTTGGTATTGTACAGATAGAAGCCCAGGCGACATAAAGTGAACA
>DASPNN010000508.1:0-2921 GCA_035626495.1 Chryseosolibacter sp. | reverse complement strand
CCAGTTGTACCACGCCATGGTCGCTCCACTGGTCCGTTATCCGATCAGGGGCGTTATTTGGTACCAGGGTGAATCAAACGCATGGGAGGGCTACCGCTACCGCACGTTATTTCCGGAACTGATCCGTGACTGGCGTGCAAAGTGGGGCAATGAGTTCCCGTTCCTTTGGGTGCAACTTGCGAATTTTATGGCATCGGATTCGGTTCCCGTCCAAAGTGAGTGGGCTGAGCTTCGCGAAGCGCAAAGCATGACACTCTCGCTGCCGAAAACAGGACAGGCGGTTGCCATCGACATCGGCGACCCGAACGATATCCACCCGACGAACAAACAGGATGTCGGGCACCGGCTTGCACTCGCGGCTCTGAAGGTCGCCTACGGCAAGGACATCGTTTACTCAGGCCCGGTTTATAAGTCTATGGAAAAAAGCGGTGATAAAATCATTGTGAGTTTTACAAACGCCGGCGGAGGGTTGACGGTGAAAGATAAATACGGTTACATCCGTGGCTTTGCGATTGCGGGAGCCGACGAGAAGTTCTATTGGGCGCAGGCGTACATCGACGGAGACAAAGTTGTTGTCTACAGCCCGGAGGTCAAGAATCCGGTGGCCGTCCGGTATGCATGGGGCAACAACCCCGACGCGAACCTCTACAACCGCGAAGGGCTACCTGCGTCACCGTTCCGGACAGATAGTTGGAACGGAATCAGCCAACGGTAATGAGCGCGGTTGTAACGATAAAATCGACTCTCCTTGTTCTGGCGATATCGTTCCATTCGCAGCTAGCCCAAGCGTTGCAACCAGTTTCCCTTCGATGCGAGAATCTGGAAAATCCTTTGGGTATCGACAACGGCAGGCCGTTGTTTTCCTGGAAGTTCAATTCCGTCCACAGGAATGAAATCCAGAGCGCCTATGAGATCATCGTATCGGCGAACATTTCCGATGCAGAACGAAACCGCGGAACAGCGTGGTCCTCGGGCATTGTGAAAAGTGCTCAGAGTGTGGGCATCCCCTATGACGGTTCGCCGTTGCTTCCTTTCACCCGCTATTACTGGCGTATCGCCGCACACGACGACGATGGACGCGTGTCATGGAGCGAGGTCGCATGGTTTGAGACATCCATGCTAAAACCCTTCGACTGGCGGGCGTCGTGGATAGGCGACGGCAAAGCACAACCCGTGACCGATGAGGCGTACTACCAAGACGATCGGATGCCCCTGTTCCGGAAGGAGTTTTCAGCGAATGGAAAGGTTTCTTCCGCGCGCTTATATATCAGCGGGGTCGGCTACTATGAAGCGTACCTCAATGGACGGAAAGTCGGTGATCACGTGCTCGAACCAGGCTGGACAACCTATGGCAAACAGGTACTGTACAGTGTCTACGATGTGACAAAAATGGCCACTTCCGGTAAGAACGTTGTTGGTGTCATGCTGGGCAATGGTTGGTGGAATCCGTTGCCGTTCAGGTTTTTTGGAAGGTGGCAATTGAGAGATTACCAGCAAACGGGACGTCCCTGTGTGAAGGCAGAATTGCATATCACTTATCAGGATGGACGCAAGGAAATTTTTGCAACAGATCAGTCATGGAGCGTTGCGCCGGGCCCGGTGACGAGGAATAATGTATACCTCGGCGAACACTACGACGCGCGGCTTGAACAACGAAACTGGAATGTGTCCGGTGACATCGGCGCCGACTGGAGGCCGGCTACCATTGTTGAAGGGCCGACAGGTGTTCTTACTTTCCAATATCAGCCGCCGATTCGAATCACAAAAGTTGTGAAGGCAGTGAACATCACGCACGTGTCGCGCGACACGTTCATCGTTGATTTCGGCCAGAACTTCGCGGGCGTGGTGCAGTTGAAGGTAAAAGGCAGGCGCGGACAAAGAATTGTGTTGAGACTCGGCGAAGGTCTTTTCAAAGACGGTTCGATCAATCTGATGACAACGGTGGCGACCCAGATTAAAAAGGGCGGGATCCGGGGAGGACCTGGCGCGCCCCCGACAGCATGGCAGGAGGACAGCTATACGTTAAAGGGAGACGGGATTGAGACGTGGTCACCGCGATTTACATTTCACGGCTTTCGTTATGTCGAAGTGACGGGATGGCCGGGTAAACCCGGCATTGACGACTTCGACGGTCTGCGAATGAACACCGACCTGCAGGCAAACGGCACATTTTCCTGTTCCAATGAGCTTTTCAACCGGCTTCATGAAGTTATTCAGTGGACGTTTCTCAGCAATGTTTTTAGCGTCCAGTCGGATTGTCCCGGACGCGAGAAGATGGGATACGGCGCTGATATGGTCGTGACGGCGAACGCGTTCATTTACAACTACGACATGAGCTCCTTTTATGCGAAAGCGGTACAGGATTTTGCGAATGAACAACGGCCCCTGGGAGGGATGACCGAGATCGCGCCATTCACCGGCATCTCTGACAAAGGCTACGGCGACGACTCCGGACCACTCGGGTGGCAATTGGGCTTTGCCTTTTTACAAAAACAACTGTACGATTTTTATGGCGACCGGCGTGTGATAGAGAAACATTATCCAGGACTAAAAAAACAGATCTCATTTTTGAAATCAAAGGAGATAGACGGCTTATACCACTGGGACATCAGCGATCACGAAGCGCTTGATCCGAAACCCGAGGCGTTTTCCGCTTCGGTGTTTTACTTGCATGATGTACGGCTTGCCGCCGAGTTCGCCGGTATCCTTGGACACAAGACGGATTCTGCGGAGTTCAAAAAGCTCGCGATCCGAATCCAACGCGACATTGTGACGAAGTATTTTGTGCGTGGGGCGGGCCGTTTCGACAATGGGACGCAAAGCGCGCAAATTATGGCCTTGTGGTATGATCTTTCTCCAAACGACCGGGAGAAAATTGTCGCGGCGCTTAAATCCGAATTTGAGAGACATCAGATGCACGT
>DASPNN010000507.1:0-5045 GCA_035626495.1 Chryseosolibacter sp. | reverse complement strand
GAGCTGATCCTCTTCCTGGCTGAGCATTTTCTTGAATTCGAGCTCCTCGACGCCTTTCGCCGCTTTTTCGTATTCACGATCGAGCTCGTCTTCGCCCACGTCACCGGCGTCGTGAAATTCCTTCAGCACCTCCAGATCTTCCACCGACTTGTTCACCTTCTCGTAGGCATCGGTCCAGACCTTTTTGGCCCTGATATTTTTCAGAATCGATTCGGCTTGTTTAGGATTGTTCCAGAAATCCGCCTGGTGGGTGATTAATTCTTCGTCTTTTACTTCAACAATCTTGCGATCGTAGTCAAAGATACCTCCTCAAGGCGCTCACACGAGCCTTCAAGTCTTTCAACTGGTCACTTGTCATTGTCGCTTCAGTTTTATTAAATTCGGTTGCAAATATAAGAGAAATGAAAAGAACCCTCCTTTTTATCTTTCTTGTCGCCCAAACCTACTGCTTTGCGCAGCTTAAAGGTTTCTCGGTCCAGACAGGCACGAACTTTCCCCTGATTCCGCAACTGGAACATACCAGTCAAGTTACCGCCCTATCTCCTACCACGGGTTACACGAGCATTATAGTGAATGCCGGGGAACTCCGGGAATCCTACGAAGGTCAGCCGGGATTTTATGCTCAGACAAATTGGAACCATCAAATATCTTCACGGTTCTTTATGTCGGTCGGCGCGGGCTATGACTTACTTCGTTTCAAGCGTGCGGTAGAGGTCGTCCGTATCGAGGAAGTGGTGTTAACCCCGGTGATGCCGGTACCCGGCCAAACAGGTACACCTTATGGGGTCATCTACGCCGGCGATTGGGATAGATCGGAAGAAGGGATGGTGTTCATTGGACGTCCGGCTGATCCAAACATGGGCTCCGATGATAACCGCGTTGGCCGGACAACCGCGAATTATCTGAAAACGCGCTTACTCGCAGGAACTTCATTTTACTACGGACGCGTTGCCGTCAAAGCAGGCTTCACGGCCTCTTATCTGCTGTCCGCGCATTCTTACCAGTGGCACTACGAAACGGTCCTGACTCCATCCACGGGGGGATTTTCCAGTCAAATGTCTGTCATACGTGCTAATATTACTCAGGGAATGTCGCGCATAAATGCAGGGGCTGTCCTCGAAGCCAGTCTGTACGCGACTAAGAATATCGGTATTGATTTTTCCGCCACGCATCACGTGACGCCGCTTTACACCTCTGAAATGCAATCCGCCGGGAAAGCAAAGTTGAACACCCTTTCCTTCGGCGTTAGCTATCGGTTTTAGCAAGTCAGTCGTTATCGATCTGCCAATCCTGCTTTCGTGTGTCGGGTTTATAAAAGATCGATCCTTTCGTCACCACCAGCAGGCGGTGGCGATAATTTACTTTTTCGGATTTTTTACGGATAAAAATCATAGGAAGGCCCAGCCCTATCATGCCCAGCGTAGTCTTCGTAAAATCCTCGTCGAAGCTGACTTCGTTGCCGTGGATCAAGCTGTTATTCACCTGATCAACTACGAGAAGCATCCCGCCCCCGACGACAAGCAAGGCACCGACTTTGACCAATCGCGTGGGGTGCGGAAAATAAATCCGGTCAATGCGATTGAACGGTACGGTGTCGCGGTGCAGGACAACGGCGTTCTCCAGGAGATTATTAACGTAGGATCGTTTTAACGACTTTGAATCCTTCAGCTTCAGAACGATTTCGTCACCAGGATAAAGACGCAGCATCACATCCTCTCTTCGCAGCAATACAAGTTGTTTCTGGGCAACCAGCGGGGCCGCGACAATCAGTATAAGAAGAGCGGATGTTAATGCTTTCACGAAATGTTTGGATCCTTTAACGAAAAGAACGAAAAAAAATTGGCGGACACAACCAGCGTCCGCCAACAAAACATAACTAACAAATCGACCTATTTATAGCTTCATGACCCACCCGAACGGATCCGGATTCACGCCGCGTTTGATCTTGTCCAGTTCGGTATAAACTTTATTGGAAAATTCTCTTCCTGCTATATCCGGCAACGTAAAATTCCTGCCGGCATAACCGATCATTTCGATATGCGCGATCGTGGCTGCGGTGCCCACACCGAATGCTTCTGATACGTGTCCGTTCTCCAATGCCTCAACGATTTCTTTGACAGACACTTTTCGCTCCTGCACGTTCATACCCCAGTGTGACGCCAGCTTCAATACACTGTCGCGGGTTATTCCCGCAAGAATCGAATCACTCAGGGCGGGAGTCACCAGTACCTTATCGATCACAAACATGACATTCATAGTCCCGGATTCCTCAATGTACTTGTGCTCTTTTCCATCGGTCCAGATCAGCTGGTCATATCCTTGTTCCTGCGCCAGGCGGGTTGGATAAATGGCGCCGCCGTAGTTTCCTCCCGCTTTCGCAAAGCCAGTACCTCCGCTTACGGCGCGTGTATAATGCGTCTCGATCTTCACTTTCACCGGGGCCGCGTAGTACGGTCCGGCCGGACTGAGGATGATCATGAAAGTAAAATCCTGAGAAGGCCGGATTCCGATATATTCGTCGGCCGAAAAAAGGAACGGACGAATGTAAAGCGAGGATCCTTCCGCTGTCGGAATCCATTCTTTGTCGAGTTCCAGAAGGCTCGCGAGGCCGTCCATGAACAGCTCTTCCGGTACTTCAGGCAAACACATACGTTCGGCGGAAACGTTAAGGCGATTCCAGTTATCAAGTGGCCTGAAGATCAAGGTTTCGCCTGCCGGACCGGCGTGTGCTTTCATTCCTTCGAAAATCGCCTGACCATAGTGGATCGCAGGGCTCGCGGGACTCATCGGAATATGACCGTACGGCACAATTCGGGAGTTTTTCCATTCGCCGTTGCGGAAGTCGGCCATAAACATATGGTCTGTATAAACTTTTCCAAAAGGCAATTTGGAAAG
This sequence comes from Chryseosolibacter sp., assembly GCA_035626495.1. Taxonomy (GTDB): domain Bacteria; phylum Bacteroidota; class Bacteroidia; order Cytophagales; family Cyclobacteriaceae; genus Chryseosolibacter. Next base: position 2,150 of record DASPNN010000507.1, on the reverse strand, counting down.
GTCGGTTTCGGGCAGACGCGAACGTTTGACCCGGTCAATATCTATTTTCAAAATATCCACCATCGGTTAATGAGTTTGGCTCGAAGATACAATTAAAAATATTAGCTTACTAACAGTTGTTAGCGGTCATAAATATTTTGATGGAAAAAAATTTCAGATCACATTTTTGGGTGCCAGGCGGTTTCTTCAGCCTTCAATTCGGCAGCCATCTTTCGCGAAAGGACAAAAAGATAATCTGAAAGTCTGTTAAGGTAGGGGACGATAACGGGGTGAATGGCCTCCTGATTGTTCAGGGCAATGCACAGGCGTTCTGCGCGCCTGCAGACGGTCCTTGTGACATGGCAAAAGGAGATCGACGGATGTCCGCCTGGAAGGACAAACGAACGCATGGGTTCAAGGCGGGCTTCCATGGCGTCGATTTCCCGCTCCAGCAGAGTGACATCTTCGCTTATCAACGCCGGAATTTTGACCTTCGTATTTCCGGGCTCGGTTGCGAGGATGGATCCGACCGTAAACAGCCTGTCCTGGATTTGAATGAGCAAATCTTTGCGGCTGCTATTGATTTCCTGGTCGCGAATGACACCCATCCAGGAATTAAGCTCGTCAACGGTGCCGTACGTTTCAATGCGCAGATCCGCCTTGGAAACGCGCTTACCTCCAAAAAGAGATGTCGTTCCCTGGTCGCCGGTTTTCGTATAAATCTTCATGGCTGAAAATTAGGAAATACGCGGCACGCGCGGTAGTTAAAAGGCGTAGTGAATTTGAGCAGGTTACTGAACTACTGGCGCAGGGATGGCATGCGCACGATTGACATTTTCGTTCCTCCGGTCCCATTCCACCAATCCATCGCGCAAGCGAACGATCCGGTGCGCATAATGAGCGATGTCGTCCTCGTGTGTAACCATGATGATGGTGTTGCCGGCATCGTGAAGCTCCTGGAACAGGTTCATGATCTCGTATGATGTTTTGGTATCGAGGTTACCGGTCGGCTCATCCGCGAGGATAATGGAAGGGTTGTTGACCAGGGCACGCGCGATCGCGACACGCTGGCGCTGACCTCCGGAGAGTTCATTGGGCTTATGATGCGCCCGTTCTCCGAGGCCGACACTTTCCAGGGTATGCATCGCTTTTTCCAGCCGCTCGGACCTGCTATAGCCGGCATATATCAACGGTAGGGCTACATTCTCGAGAGCGGAAGCCCGGGGCAGTAAATTAAATGTCTGGAAAACAAAACCAATCTCCTTGTTGCGGGTTTCGGCAAGCTCGTTTTCGGTCATATCGCTCACAAGCTTATTGTTGAGCATGTACGTACCGGAATTGGGTGTGTCAAGGCAACCGATAATGTTCATCAATGTCGACTTTCCCGAACCGGACGGTCCCATGAACGCGACATATTCGCCCTTGTCAATGGAAATGCTGATGGATTGAAGTGCATGTACCGTTTGGGTACCCATTGTATAGACCTTCGAAATTGCCTCCGTTTGGATAATTTTCATACGCTTGAGTGTTTCCGGTATCGTACAAACCGGCCCGGTGCCTATTTGTCTTTATATCATTACGTTAATTACAAAGATGCCTCAAAATCTTAAAAAGTTTCATTTATAGTGAATACTTCCCGTTTTGGAAAAAGTTGCAGCTTGCTGGTTTACATTGTTTCCGATGATCCGCCCAGTTAATGACGGATTTGCCGGATGAAAGTTACGCAGCGGCGGATCACCTCTTCGTCCCGCAATATCCGGGTGTGCCCGAGGCCACTCGTTTCATAAAGTATCGCGCGCGGGTAGACCGACACCAATGCGCGCGCGTGATCAATGGTAACTTCTGTATCATCTTCATCATGAACGAGCAGCAGTTCGGTTTGTTGTTTGAGATTCTGCACGAAATGAAGCGATGTAAACGCGTCAAACGGTTTGCCGGATCGGCGCACAATGTATTGTTTGAAATAATTCCCGGTAGCCCAGGAGCCACCAATCGTTTTTAGATACGTGTAGATGATCTTATCGCCGATCGTGGGACTGGCAATATTGATGAGTTTTTTGACCACCAGTCCGTTCATCGCCGCAAACAGCACCGCCGCCCCGCCAAACGAATGCGCAATGATCGCCTCCGGCACGCCGACTACGTCGTAGATCTTCTTAAACGCCTGTTCA
>DASPNN010000506.1:0-7615 GCA_035626495.1 Chryseosolibacter sp. | reverse complement strand
TGAGGTGCTGTCGGGATAATATTTTATGCTGCGGTATCCCATATTCCACGCCATCTCATCGTTTCCGCAGTCAAACGGACGCGTACCGCGAAGCACGATGTCCGGTGTCAATTCAACGTGATACACGACCGGGGCATTGCCGTCTTCGCCCGCGTACGTTTCGTCAAAACCCTTCTTCGTTGTGTTGACTGTGATGGGAGTACCATCGTGCATGTATTGCTTGCCAGTCAGCCAGAGTTTTTTCCGGATGTCGTTCTCGTCATCGAAATAAGCATAGAACGAAGGCAAGGTGCTCATTGGAGCGCTCGGGGTATAATTGAGGCTGTACTTTGCCCGTAGCGCGCGCGGTAACCAGTACCGGTTATGTAACATATATCCGCTCGGCGCGGTCGGTGTGAACGGGACGGCGAAAATGAATTCCGGTGTCTGCGGTCCATTGTTGAAGAAGAACATTTTTCGGTAGTCGGTGGCGATCTCGAATTTTCCGGAAGAGATGATGCTGTCGCAGGCGGCGATCGCTTCATTGACCTTCGGAGTGCCGATATAGACGCTGGCATTCAGGTAGAGTTTTGCCAGGAGCGCATGCGCTGTGTACTTATTGGGACGTCCATAAGTAGCCAGGCCCGTTTCGTCGCTCAGGTATGGCAGCGACTCCTTTACTTCGCTTTCGATGAGCGCAAATACATCCGCGCGTTTCATGGTCACGGGGGGTTCCGGATCGCCGAAGCGTGTAACGACCGGGATGTTGCCCCACAGGTCCATCATCATATAAAAGGTGATGGCGCGCAGTACGCGCAATTCGGCGATCGCCGGCCTCTTCTGCTCATTTTCCCCGATCAAAGCGAGTGACTTGTTGATGTTAGCCACGGCATTACTCAGGTAATTCCATGTATCAAGAACAAACTGGTGGTCTGCGTTCCAGGTGTGCTTGTGCAATTGCTCATACCGGCTCTGATCATACCAGTTTCCGCCGCGCGCCGGCACGATGGCTTCATCTGTACTGAGGGTTTGGAGGAACCAGTACTTGACCGCGTAGTCCGAGCGAAACGCGCTGTAGGACGAGGCGGCGGCGGCAACGAAATGTTCATCGCGCACCGGAAAATTGTCCGACGTCAGCTGGGCAGTGATGTCCACATCGAGATCATGGCAGGAGTGCAATGTCCCGGCGAACAAGAATATGAGTATATATCGAATGGATTTCATATGCTTAATGTTTGATGTTAAAACGAGGCATTAACCCCTACCATAAACGTCCGTGTTTTCGGATAGAAATTGCGGGCATCCACTCCGGGAGCAAGACCGCCCTGGTTGATCTCCGGGTCAATTCCTTTGTACTTTGTGATGATGAACAGGTTGTTCACCGATGCATAAAGCCGCAGCTTCTTCACATCCTTTCCGAGCCTGCCGAAATTGTATCCAAGCGTTGCGTTATCCGCACGCAGGTAGTCACCTTTTTCCAGGAATCTGGATGAGTAGCGATAGGAGTTCACGTCATTGATCGACTCTTCAGCAGCGTCCACCGGGATGTTGTTGATCGTGGCTGTGGCCGGACGGAAAAGATCCGCTCTTGTCACGTTCATGATCTTATTACCGAAAACGCCGCGGAAGAAAATATTTAAGTCGAAATTCCTGTAACGGACATTGTTGTTCCACCCGAGCAGGAATTTCGGCTGCGCGTTTCCAATCACTACATAATCCTCGACGCCGAGTTGCGTTGCGTCGGATGTCAGGGTACCATCACTGTTGCGGTATTGTGAAACGCCGTTCTCATCCTTGCCTGCGTACTGGAATGTATAGAACGTGCCGATGGGCTGGCCGCTCATCAAAGCCTGGATCGTTGCACCCGACTGGCCGCCGCCATCGGGCGAGAAAATCCGTATGCTGTCCCCCATAAACTCGTCATTGGACATCGTGACGATCTCGTTGACGTTGCGGGCCATGTTGACGGATGTCGTCCAGGAGAATCTGTTTCGGTTGATGACGTTACCCGTCAAAGTCAACTCGTAACCCTTGTTGGTAACTTCTCCGACATTTGCAATTAGCACTTGATAGAGATACCGACCTGGATCGACAGGGTAAGGGTAAATTACATCGGTGGTGGATTTGTCATAGACTTCGAACGATCCGCCCAGCCTTTCGTTGAACAGTGAGAAGTCGATTCCGAGGTTTTTGGTCGCTGTTTTTTCCCAACGCAGGTTGGGGTTTTCGTTCTGAACGGCGTTGATCGCGCTGATGAACGTTCCCTGGTACTCGGTAATTCCGACAAAATCATAAAGCAGTTTGGAAGTGTAGGAGCTGAAGCCGGCCGAGTTACCCGTGACCCCATAGCTGGCGCGAAGTTTCAGGTCGTTGATGAACTCGAGTCCACCCATGAACGACTCTTCCGAAATTCTCCAGGCTGCGCCGGCGGAGGGAAAATAACCCCACCGGTGATTGGCGCCGAATGCCGATGACCCATCTCTCCTGATCGAAAGTTGAAGAATATACTTGTCGGCGAAGCTGTACTTCACCCGCGCGAAATCGGAGATCAGCCGGATCTGGTCATAGTAACTGGGACCAAAGTCGATGCGGAAGTCGTTCACCAGGTAAGGATTGCCAAGACGCAGGTTGTTGTAGCTGACAGCATCTGTTGGGAAATTCGTGCTGGTGGTCTGGAAGCCGTCGCCGTTGGTATTTTCCTGCCATGAATATCCGACAACCGCATTGATGGCGTGCCGGTCGAATGACTTGTCCCAGGCCAGGTAGGTTTCAAGGATCTTGTTTGTGTACTGATACGTATTCCTTACGGCCAGGCCATTGCGGCCAGCGATGTTGATGAACGCCGGGTTGCCGGGAGGATCCGGCGTGCTTCTGACACTTTCAAAAGTATCGGTGAAGTATTTGTTGTAGTATGCTCCGTAGTTGGTCGTCAGGTTTTGATACGAGGCCTGTATATTATAAGTGAGGTTGAACGGCAATTGGAGCGATGCCCGGAATGAACCCAGCAAAGTATTGTATTTCGAACGTTCCGTTGCGCTCTCCAGCATGGCCACGGGGTTGTGGTCGTTTTGGTGGTTGTTGGATGTAAACATGAAGTAGCTGCCATCATCGTTGCGAACGGGCACCGTTGGCAGGTAGCTGATCATTTGCGAGAGCACGGTATTGCGATACGGAACGAAATCCGCCTTGTTGAGTGAATTGGTCACCGCCATGCCCAGGGTGAGCTTGTCGCGGAGGGCCTTTTGTTCCACTTCAATCCGGCCGACGATCCGGTCAAGACCGCTTTGACGGATAATCCCTTGTTGCTGGAAGTAGTTGACGCTGGCAACGTAAGTGGTCGACTCGCTCCCGCCTCTGAGGGAAAGATTATGGTTGTGCGAATACGCCGTGGACCGCTGAACTTCGTCCTGCCAGTTGGTATTGGCTCCGAGATCGTCGGCGGGATTCATGGAAAGTCCGTTCTTCGCCGCAAACTCCCGGAGCTGCTCTGCATTCATCATTTCAAACTGATTGGAAACACTTTCAAATCCAACGTATCCGCTGTAGTCGAGTATGCCGGACCCTTTTTCCGGACGGCGCGTGGTGATCATGATCACGCCGTTAGCGCCACGGTTGCCATAGATGGCTGTGGCGGATGCATCCTTGAGCACGTCGATGGATGCGATATCGTCGGGTGAAACGAGAGAAATGTCTCCGCCGATCACGCCGTCAATAACAAACAGCGGCGACTGAGCCCCCTCACGCAGCGTCGAAGCGCCACGGAGGATGATCGCTGCAGCGCGGTTCGGATCACCACTCCTGGAAATATTGAGCCCGGGCACTTTGCCCTGCAGCAACTGGCCTACGTCACTGATCGCGCCGCGGTTGAGATCCTCTGTTTTTACTGTTGTGATCGCGCTGGTAAGTGTCTTGCGTGAGTCCGTACCATATCCGACTACGACCACTTCTCCCAGCGTGCTGATGTCTTCTTCCATGTTGATGTCAATCACCGTGCGGCCATTCACAGCCTCTTCGACTGTCCTGTAACCGATGAATGAAAAAAGCAACGTTGCATTCGGGTCGACTTCAAGCGAATAATTTCCATCGCCATCCGTTACCACGCCGATGCTCGTATTTTTCACCTGCACGGTGACGCCCGCCATGGGGCCGTCCGATGATGCCACTTTTCCTTTTACCTGTTGCCCTTGTGCGTAGAGCATTCCGCGTGCGCCCAATAGCACCAGGATAACCGAAAAGGTCAGCCTGAAATAAATACTTCTCATAGGTATGTGTTTAGGTAAATAATTCTGTTTTTAAAAGCCGGCCAATCTTCCGCGGGGATCACTCGTTACACAATCCCCAGGGCCACTCGCAGGCCGCCCAAGAAGTTCCAACACTTCTTCCGCGTTTTTCGAATAAACTCATGGTTGTACTTACACGCATTCGATCTTTCAATCGATAGATCAGAGTTACCGAGGATCGTCGAAAAAGAAAAAAAAATTCACCGAACGACTCTTTCCAGCCGACGGCAGGATAGATTCATTCACTGAATGAAATGGATTGTTGTGGCTTCCTTGATCAGGCTCCGCAACCAGGATAAATTCGCCATAACGGCCGCTTTGCGCCCGCGGGGTCGGAAACTGGAAGTGTTCAACAACCGGCTGTTCAGGCACCGTAAAGAATGGGCAATGATCGTGCGTGACGGAAAGTTGAAGGGACAAATTGACAGGAGTTAAAGATTGGCCGGCGCGTTTTGCAACCGCGAAGAGGTCCGTGAAGGGTCTTTAAATTGACCAGTTGATATTCGACATACATCGGCTGGTTTCTGCAGGGTGGTCGTTATCCGATCTTTCCAGCGAGTTTTGCCGTAGCGCCGATGTGTTCGCGCAGGGGAACGACCCTGATGTTCTCAATTTTCTCTTCACCACCCCCGGCCAGCAAAGGTACATATCCATAACATTCGTCGGCTTTCACGGGCCCGAGCCGGTCCTTGACCTCGTGGTAATTGTTCGCTTTGATACGGTGTGAGAAGAATTCCCACTCCGTCATAATGTTATTAAAGAAAAAACCGGCCTTTCTGCCAACGACGTGCGAGTAGCCATGTCGCACATTCACAAATACAAACCATTGCTTTTCCCATACGAATAGATCGCCGAATGCATCCCGCGCGAAGACGATGCACGGTTGTTCGAAGGGCATGTAGATTTCGGCCAGTATCGGTTCGAAGACCTTGGGATTGACCACCCAGAGAAAGTCGTCCAGGTAACTTCCGATGCCACCTATCCGCCAGAGCTCGATAATTTCCTGGGGCACTTGATTTTTGTATTGTTCGAGCAGCTCACATTCCAGGGGCACACGCCCGTTGGAAACAGTCGCGCATTTCGAAAAAAAAGCAGGAAGCAACGTTTGACCCATATTCACATTGATTTTCCGTACACAACTCGATGCAGCACTTCCGCCATAATTCCGGATCGGCTTGGTTTCATACGGTGTCCGGATCATTGCGGGGTTATGCATCGGCACTACAGGGCTTTTTTATCAATGACTGAATTCATCTATGGCTTTCGACGCTTTAGCCTTCCGATACCTGCCTCGACTTCAAAAGATTGGGATCATCGGTGGTCGCTTCGATTGTCACGGTGTTATAAAAAGTTGCAAGAATCTTCCTTTCTTTTTCAAATAATGACATAATTTGTAAGAGACGAAATCCTTGCTCAATCCATAACCAGAGTTAATGAAGATCATTCAAAAAAGAAAAAAAATTCACCCAACGTCCGGTTTCAGCCGATGTATGGACGAATCCATTCACTGAGTGCACTTTAAATGTATAATAGACACTTGTTATTGGTCTTGAAATGCCGGCAAACCACCCGTATGCGTGCCGCATGCGTTGCAGCATGCCTGTTCGCGGTTGTGATGTGCCATGCCGCGGCGTGGGCCCAGGAAATACGGCTTGACCGGCTTACTGCATCCGAAGGATTGTCCAGCAACTCCGTGTATACGGTCTTCCAGGATGTCGAAGGCGTACTTTGGCTGGGTACGTTGGATGGATTGAACCGTTATGACGGATACGCGATAACGGTCTTCAAGCATGATAAATTGAGGAAAGGCAGCATCGCGAATAACCGCATCACAAGAATCTACCAGGATCGGCAGCGTCAGCTCTGGCTCTACGACGAGTATACAAGTATCCTTGTAAAATATACGCCGGCAAGTGAAGAGTTTGAAACCTATTATCTGGCGACGATCGCCGGTGGCGAGCTGGAGATGCTGGATTCGTTGTACGAAGACGCGAATGGGAATCTGCGACTGGATTCGTGGCTCGGATGGAAACTCCAATACAACCCAAAGAAAAAAACGTTCGATGTTCTGCAAGGCAAGGACGCACAACCGCGGGCAGACCGCATCAACCGGAGATCATGGCCCGGGATCCTTGAGCCGTTCGATGCGTACCTGTCGGAGGTCAAGAGTCCTTTCAACGTTGCAAACATTGGAGTCCGCGACATCTTGAAAGACTCCCAGGGTCGTTACTGGATCGCCACAAGCTACGATGGATTGTACACCGCTGTCCTGTCCGACGGTCAACTGGCTTTCACCAGGCATTTGCAACATCCGCTCCCCGGAACGCGGGTAAACAGCACGGAGATACTCGGGCTGTTCGAAGACGAGTCGCAGGTTGTTTGGGCGTGTACCCGGAACGATGGGGTCTACCGCTATTCGCCGCACAAGTATAAATTCAGGAGCATCGAATCTGTTGGGCTGAAGTCCCGGACGTTTGTACTGGGCACTGTGCGGGCCATCGCCGAGGATACACGCAGGAATCTGTGGGTAGGAACCAATGAAAGGGGGCTGCTCCGGATCGACTCTTCCAGGACCAGCGGCGAGTTATACATGCCTTCAGCCGGCAACCCCGACGCGATCGGTCATCACTTTATCAGGTCCATTTATATTGACCGGGACCAGAACCTGTGGGTGGGCCATTACCGCGGATTCAGCAAGTACAACTATTCCCGGAACACGTTTACTGCGTATATGCCACCGGTAAACTTCGGGGAAGACGTGCGTGTTTATGATTTCAAGGAGGATGCACATCATACCCTGTGGATGGCCGGATGGGATGCAATACTGTCGTTCAACCGGAGCACAAATAAGATCGAATATATCTCCTCGCGACATGAAACGGAAAAAAACCTGCAGACAGAAAATCTGCGCGAGCTCGAAATGGACACGCAGGGGGAATTGTGGATCGCCGCAGGAGAAAAAGGCATGAGCGTTTATGACAAGCGGACGCAGACCTTCACCACCAACCGCTACGACCCGACGCTCACCAATGGGTTGCCCACAAATAATATTTTCGACGTGCTCCGGGACAAAAATGGGAACATCTGGATTGCCACCGCCGACGGCCTGTGCCGGTTTGATCCGTCCGCATCAACATGCGAAACTTTTACTTCCAACGACGGCTTGCCGACAAACCTGATCTTCGGGATTACCGAAGACAATGGCGGGTACTTGTGGCTGACCACCACAAAAGGCCTTAGCCGGTTTGATCCGGGTAGCAAAGCCTTCAGGAACTACGACGTCAGTGACGGCCTTCCAAGCAACGAGTTTTCCGAGAACGCATTCTATCGCAGCCATGATGGAACGCTCTTTATGG
>DASPNN010000505.1:0-2845 GCA_035626495.1 Chryseosolibacter sp. | reverse complement strand
TCATCGCCGCGCGGTTATCTTCCATGGTTTCGGCAAACGGTTTTTCGATATAGGCATCGCATCCCGCCGTCACCGCTTCGATGCCGTGCAGCGCGTGCTGAAAATCCGACGTGCTGATGATCACAGCATCGACACCCTTCGAGTCGTATAATTCTTCGTTATTCCGGTACGCGCTGACTTCATGGCCGAGTTTTTCGCGCAGATGCGCCTGGCCCTCTTCGCGGCGGATCTTCCAGATGTCCGAGACACCAACAATGTCGAAATTCAGCTGATTGTAATGGTTGAGGAACGCCGGCAAAAGGGAATTTCGAAAACGGTCGGAAAAGCCGACCACGCCAACGCGAACACGGTCGTTCGACCCCATGATACGCGCGTAGCTCGATGCGCTGAACCCAAGTGAACCCACATAGGTCCCTGCGGCCGCAAGCAACGACTTCTTAATGAACTCGCGGCGCGAACCTTTCACGTTCTTCGATGCCTTCATGATATTTCAGGTTTGATTAATAAGGTTTGAAAACTATTGCAGTTGGCGGATCTTCAGGCTGCGGAACGAAACGGCATCGCCGTGGTCCTGCAACAAGATCCTGCCTTTTTCAGCCATGCCGAAATTTTCCCATGGGGCGTATTTGCTTCGCGCAACGAGTGCCTGGTAGATCAGTGAGCCTCGCTGATACTCTACCACCTTGTAGCCGTTCAGCCAGTGTTCGACCCGGTTGTCAGGGTACACAACGATCCGGCCATTGTTCCACTCACCAATTTTGCGCAGCCCGCGCTTGACCTTGAGCGATGGGATGAGATCATAGAGAGATGCCAGGGTCCGGTTGCCGACGACGCCTTGTTTTGCGTCCGGATGTTTTTCATCATCGAGTATCTGGTACTCCAGCCCAATGGCGGAACCGCTGTTGCCCTCTTTCTCGGTCACAAAATATTTCACACCACTATTGGCGCCTTCCGAAAGTCTGAATTCGAACTGAAGATCGAAAGCGCCGTAGGTACCCTCCGTTACGATATCCCCACCATTGACCGACTCGCCCCGGCCCCCCTTTAGAACGCTCAGGACACCATCGCGCATCTCCCAGCCATTTTCCGGAAATGCAGACTTGTATGCCCCACGCCAGCCGCTGTTCGTGGATCCGTCCCAAAGCAGTTTTACGCCGTTGAGCTTTTCCTGATCTGACAAATGATTTGGGACAAGGTTGACGACAAATATCTGGTCAGGTGGTGATGGTTTAACGTTTTGCGTCTGGATTCGGATATTTCTCCACCGGATCTTCTTACCCGCGTCCTGTGATTTGTCGATGCTGTGCACCTGCAAAGCGATGAATCCACGGGGCGTGACGTCGTCCACAACGTTAGCAGCAGCCACTCCGTTGATCCATGTTCGCAAAACATTTCCAATGCACTCGATACGCGCGTGGTTCCAATCATTCTTTTTATAGGCAGTTTTTGCCGCGGGGTTGTACTCGAGCGGATAAAGCCAGTCGCGACGGGCTTCGTCATAGATGCCACCGGTCCATTGTCTCGGCGACGGGTCAACCTCCATTTGATAGCCGTGTACCCTTCCGTTCTGGAATTCGGGCTTGCTTTCACTGCGAAACTGAATGCCCGAATTCATTTCGTCGTCAAGCCTGAATTCAACTTCGAAAATAAAATCACCATACACCTGTTCGGTAACAAGGAAAGAATTGGGTTCGTTGGCAACAGTTGTCCCGACGATCTCACCATTCACAACCTCATATTTTGCTTTGCCATTGAGCTGTTTCCACCCCTTAAGATCTTTGCCATTGAAAAGATTTTGCCACTGGCCCGCTACGGGGTGAGTGGCTGCTACAACAAGAGACGTTGCGACGATAAAGGTTTTCCACATAGATATTAGCTGGGTAACTTATGCCTGCAGTAAGTTAGCAAAGATTATAAAAAACACCTTCGCAAAATTGCACGAAGATGAACGAGTTGCAAACAGACAGCACAGGATAGTAGCGCCGAATCATGGTGCAAACGTCACCGCAGCCTGGGTGCGGTTGCTTTCGATCGCGGCTTCGATTAACCGTATCACATCGCGGGATTGTTCGGGGTTTACGGCCAATGGTTTATCCAGGCGGATCGCTTCATACAAGTTTTGGTAAAACGCAGGATAATTGCCGGGAATGGTTTCAACCACACCTTCTACATGAAGTCCATTAATTTCCGTATTGAGGCGTCCCCACCACTCACGCGGCTCAGTACCCCAGCCGGGCCCGCCGGGGACCAACTTCTCTTTCAAAGCCTGCTCCTGCGGATCAATGCCGTTTTTGACGAATGAGCCTGAAGTGCCGTTCACCCGGTACATTGGCCCGGCCTCCCGCACCAGGTAACTTGATTTTACAATGACATTGAGTCCGTCATACTGAAGCCGGATATCATAATAGTCGATCACTTCTCCACCCGTGCGCTGAATGCCCATACGCGCGTCAATCGATTTTGGCGCTCCGAACAACACGAGCACCTGGTCAAGCATATGCGAGCCCAGATTGTAAAGAATTCCAGTTCCACGTTGATCTTTTTCCTTCCAGGTGCCGGCTTCGATGTAATTCCGGTAGCGGTCGTAATGCAGTTCGAATTCAACAATACGGCCTAGGAGGTTTTGGTCGAGGATACGCCGGATCGTCAGAAAACCGCCATCCCACCGACGATTCTGATACACCGTAAGTTTTTTCTTTTGTTGTCTGGCAAAAGCGATGAGCGCGTCGGCTTCTTCGGCCGTGACGGTAAACGGTTTCTCAACAACAACATGCTTTCCGGCTTTCAACGCTTCCATGGCATAGTCGTAGTGGGAGTCGTTCGGAGTATTGACAAATACCAATTC
>DASPNN010000504.1:0-6202 GCA_035626495.1 Chryseosolibacter sp. | reverse complement strand
CAGCGTCGATTTGCCAACGCCGGAGTGTCCGGCAAACAAGGTAGTTTTGTTTTCCAACAGCGCGAGCAGGTGGGCCAGGTCGTCGGCCAGCGCAGAGACGGCAATGCATTTCACTCCGGTACGGGCGTAGACGTCCATCGTTTCCTCCTGCTTAAGGCTCTCCTCTTTTTCGAGCAAATCTTTTTTGTTGAAGACAAGCACTTGGGGGATCCTGAACGCCTCGGCGGCGACCAGGAACCGGTCTATAAATCCCAAAGATGTCCGCGGGTAGGCCAGGGTCACAACGAGCAATGCCTGGTCGAGATTCGCAGCCAGCACATGAGAATGTCCAGTCTTTTTTACCGACTGCCGAAGCATGTGATTATCGCGCGGCAGAATTTCCTTGATCACTCCGATATCCGAACTATTGTCGAAAAGGACATGGTCTCCCACAGCCACAGGGTTGGTTTCACGGATCCCTTCCAGCCTTACCTTGCCGCGCACCTTGCATACGTATCGCGTACCATCTTCAGCGCGGATGTCGTAAAATGATCCGGTAGATCGCATCACCTTGCCCTGGATGATCATGGTATTCAGTTCACCGTGTTTGGCGCGCCATTCAGGAGTTTCCGGAAATAAGACATGATCTTATCGGTGGCTCCTAGGTTTTCTTCGACGTATTGTCGAGTTACTTCGCATGCAAGAAGGAAGGTGGCCGGAACATTCAGCATTTCGTATTTGCTTTTCAAATCCGGGTAGTCACCGATCTCGAAGGCGCCCCCGCGATTGATGAGATCGACCGCCTCCTGGAACTTATGATAGTTCTTATTGCCGAACATGATCGGCACGCCATAACACGCCGCTTCCAGGATATTGTGAAGTCCCTTGCCGAAACCTCCGCCAACATAGGCAAATTCGCCGTACCTGTAAAGCCTGGACAACATGCCAACATTGTCAATGATCAAAACACTAAAGTTATCAAGGTGCGCCGATTCGCTGGCTTTTGAAAAGCGTATTGCGGGAACTTGTAAAGCTTTTTCCAGCGCCGCTAAATTAGACTCGTAGACTTCGTGTGGCGCAATGATGAATTTTAGCCGGTTTTCATTGATGAAGGGAACGAGTACTTCCAGATCCTCGGGCCAGCAACTGCCGACGACAAAAACGCGTTGGTCGCCTTTGAACGCCCGCGCGATTGGTATTTCGCCAGCGTGTTGAACTATCTGGTGGACACGGTCGAAACGCGTGTCGCCCGCCACGGTGACTTCGTCAATTCCAATGCCTTTCAGCAGCGCAACCGATTCGTGGTTCTGCACAAAGAAATGGCTGAAGTTTCTGAGGATTTTCCTTGCGAAACCGCCAATTGGAGAAAAATAAATCTGGTCATTTCGGAAGATCGACGAACTGGATATTGCCGGAATGCCCATGCGTTTCATCGTTGATGCGTAGTGATGCCAAAACTCATATTTGACAAAAATCGCAGCCTCAGGCTTCGTAATCTCGAGAAACGTGCGCGCATTTTTTGCGGTGTCCAGCGGTAGATAGCTCACGACATCGGCTTTTGCATAATCCTTTCTAACCTCGTAACCGGACGGAGAAAAAAAGGTCAGCAGGATTTTATGCAGGGGAAAATCGCTCTTCAATTTTTCGATGATCGGCCTGCCCTGTTCAAACTCTCCGAGGGATGCACAATGCACCCATATCACCGGCGACTGGTTGTTGCCTAATTCATTCCGCAGCTTTACAAATGTTTCTTTACGGCCGGTTACAAACGCCTTTGCCTTCGGATCAAAGAAACTCGCAACCCTGCTCGCGATCCCGAGAAAATAAATTGAAATATTGTATAGCAAAATCATGCGGGGCAAAAATACGCGTCTGTCTGAGAATATTATTTAGAACCCGGAATTTAATAACATAGGTGAAAATCACTAATTTTAACATTTAGATTACCACTAGCATTATGAAACTGATAAAAGGGTTACTCACCTCCATGGCGCTTATCTGCGCGATTTCCAACGGCGCTTTTGCTCAGGAAGACTTCGCTGAATTCATGAAAGAAAGCGTCGCAGATGGAGAAAAACTGATCAGCGCCTACATCAGCCCTGCAATGAACTCTTTGAGCTCCGGTCTTAACCAGGGATGGTACAACACCGCGAAACCCCATAAAGTAGCCGGCTTCGATCTGACCATCAACTTTAATGCGATGACCATCCCGTCGAATGAACTTTTCTTCGATGTATCGAAACTCAACCTGACCGAAATCGAACTGGACCCGAGCTCGCCGGATTACGGGGATGCTCCAAATGCGCCCACAGTTTTTGGACCTGACCGCGCACCAACGTTCCGCCTGAAAGATGACCCAAGCCAGACTTTTGAAGGGGCTCCGGGCATAGATCTGAAAAAGAATATCGGACAAAACATCATGCCCGTTCCGACCGTGCATTTTGCGTTTGGGCTGCCCAAAGGGACGGAAGTGAAATTCCGCTTTGTGCCAAAATTGAATCTCGGAGATGAGATGGATTTTAACCTCTTCGGCATTGGCGTGCTACACGATGTAAAGCAATGGATCCCCGGCATCAAGAGCCTGCCCTTCGATCTTTCCGCCTTCGCGGGATACACGAACATGAAGGTAGCTGTGACGATCCCGGACGACGCCTACCGCGAGGATGCAAAAGGCGAAATGAGTATCAACGCCGCAACCGTACAAGGCATCATTTCCAAAAAGATCTCGATCCTTACCGTATACGGCGGCATGGGATACAATGTGGCCACTTCGAAGCTTGCACTGCTCGGCAGCTTTGACGTTAACCAGGACGGTGACTATGCGGACACAAGGGAAGTAAATCCGGTTGCCCTGGACTTCAGCGCATCCGGTCCCCGCATGACTGCAGGCTTTCGACTCAAGCTCGCTGTTCTTACGTTGCACGCCGACTATACGCTGCAAAAGTACAAGGCCCTCACAGTCGGCCTCGGCATCAACGTGCGATAAGAAATTTGATTTTAAGACAAAGGTGCTGAAAGGCACCTTTTTTATTTACCCCGGTACGAGGGCTTGCGTTTTTCAATAAACGCCTTCATGCCTTCCTTTTGATCATCCGAAGCAAATGAGAGGTAGAAATTTTTGCGTTCAAAATGCAATCCCTCGTCGAGGTGGACTTCGAAAGAACGATTTACTGCCTCCTTGGCCAACTGTACCGCTATGGGTGACATTTGCGCGATTTCCGAGGCGAGCGTGACTGCCTCGCGCAAATACATTTCGGGAGGTACTACTTTATTCACCAGGCCGTAGTACAATGCTTCATCCGCACTGAGAAATTTACCCGTGAGCACGAGCTCCATCGCTTTGGCTTTCCCGATTGCGCGCGTCAGCCTTTGCGTGCCCCCGGCACCTGGCATCACTCCAATTTTTATCTCAGGTTGCCCGAACTTTGCAGATTCCGATGCGATGATCATGTCGCAGGTCATCGCCAGCTCGCACCCGCCTCCCAACGCAAACCCGGACACAGCCGCAATGATCGGCTTTTTTGTTCGGCGGATCTGATCCCAGGTGCTGAACTGATCGACAATCAGCATGTCAATTGCCGACTTGTCGGCCATCTGTTTAATGTCGGCCCCCGCGGCAAAGGCCTGTTCGTTGCCTGTGATGACGATCACCCTGACTTCGGAATTTCGGTCAAGTTGTTGCAAGGTATCCCGAAGCTCCGCCATCAGTTGGAGATTCAGTGCGTTCAGGTCCTTGGGTCTGTTCAGTTGTATCAGCGCAACTGAAGGGGCATACTGTTCGGTTACCAGGAGAAATTCCATGATGTGATTTTTGTCCCCCAAAACTAACCGTTTCTTTTCTTAGCGCGCTGGTGCCCAACACCCATCCTTCACAAAAAGTCAAAAAAAAGCCGCCCCAGGCGGTGAGACGGACTTTTAAAAACCAATCGGTTTTTTGTAAGTGTGCTATGCGTACTTAAATGGTCTTTTCGCATCTTTTGTAACCACAAAACCCCGTATTTTGACGTTATTTGAAGCCATCTAAAGCCATTAAATGCGATTGAACGGTTCCACAAAAAAGCTGAAAGTACTCTTTGTATGCCTGGGCAACATCTGCAGGTCTCCGCTGGCTGAAGCCATATTCAGACACAAGATCAAAAAAAAGGGCCTCGCGGAGGACATCGAAGCCGACTCATGCGGCACCTCCAATTATCACATCGGCGACCCACCCGATCCCAGAACAATTCAGAACGCCGTCAGGAACGGAATTGCCATCGAGCACTGTGGCCGCCAGCTTTCCATCGATGACCTCGCCAGCTTTGACTATATCCTGGCCATGGACAAAAGCAATTACCAGAACATACTGCGTCTCGCGGGAACCGAAGGGGTTCGCAGCAAACTAAAACTGATGCGTGAGTATGATCCTGTACAGACCGGCGATGTACCCGACCCTTACCATGGTGGTGAAGAAGGTTTTCAGGAAGTATTTGATATCCTGGACAGAACGATCTCGAATTTTATCGCGCACCTCGAAAACGATCATCTTCGAAAAACGAGTAGCTGAGCTTACGCGAGCGCCGCGCCCACCAGGGTGGACACGCGGGGAGTTAACGACAATCGTTGGGCATGCTCCAAAGCCCGCGAGGACATTTTACGAATTGTTTTTTTTAGGATGTCGATCACCTTCGCATCGTCGTGAGCACCGGCGAAATCTTCCAGGTAATATTCTATAAAGACAAGACAGATCACATCCTCCAACGTCTGCGTTAGCGGATGATGTTGCAGCAATTGTTTTTTTTGAAGAAGGAATTGGACTTTGCCAATCATATCGTGATCGTATCCGCACTCCTGCATGATCCGCCCGGCGATTGCGGAGTGGTGCAGCGCCAGTTTGCTCCGCCATTGAAGGTACCCCTTTCGGTCGTCGGGAAATGTTTTTCGCCCGATTTCCCACCGCCCGATGTGCTGACACCGTACGGCAAGGTGCAATTCCTCCGGGGCATCCGGTGCATAGGATGCGAGTCGCTCTGTCATTCGTTGCGCATAGAGGACTTCTTTTGGAAACTTTTCACCGTTAAACTCTTCAACATTGGGATCACTTTCGTTGTAGGCGTCGAATGCAGAAAGCGCGCACTGAAATCGGGGAGAAAAAGTCATGTGTGAATATACCTACTTTCTCTGTTTGCCACAGCGTCAACAATACAACTTTCATTTACCACTTTTCCAAAAACAATAACTCCGGGCATATCCGACCTTTCCGCGCGAACACGTTCCGCAATATCACTGACACTGCCGGAGATGATGGTTTGCTCGGGCCACGTGGCGTATCGAATCACTGCGACGGGCTCGTCTTCGCCTCGTAAAGCCGCAAATAAGGATGCAAGCTCGTCCAGGTGTCCCATGCCCATCAACACCACCACTGTGGCGGTCGACCGCGCTGCGTGAACAACATCTGCGGAAAGCGTTCCGCAAGCAGTCGATCCGGTGACAACCCAGAAACTTTGACTCACGCCGCGCTTTGTCAACGGAATTCCCGCCCTCGATGCGGCGGCTACCGCGCTGGATATTCCAGGAATCACCTCTACAGTAATTTTATTACGCACCGCATATTCCAACTCTTCGTGTCCCCGCCCAAACACAAAAGGATCGCCACCCTTGAGCCTGACCACGTTCTCGAAACGCGTACTGTAAAAAACTAGAAGGCGGTTGATGGCCTCCTGTGAGAACTCCTTTTTACCCTTCCGCTTGCCCACGTAAGTTCTTTTGCACGAAACCGGCACGTGATGCTCGATCACATCCGGGTGGACCAATGCATCATACAGCAACACTTCGGCTTGACGAAGCACGCGCACAGCTTTTAAGGTCAGCAGCTCAGGGTCGCCGGGCCCCGCTCCCACAATACGTAGTTTATTACTCATTCTAAAGAATAATTATTTACGTAAAAATACGTATTTTGTACTTGGTGATTTGAGTAAAATACGTATAATTACTTAAAATTTGTTCAGGATTTACTTAAATCGTTTGCAATGAAGCGCGTTATAGTGGTCGGTAATGGAATGGTCGGTTTCAAGTTCTGTGAAAAGCTGAGAGCGGCATCCAACGACATTGAAATAATTGTCTACGGAGAAGAGGCCCGCCCAGCTTACGACCGCGTTCACCTTACAAGCTTTTTTTCGGGCGTGTCTCCCGATGAGTTATTAATGGCTCCACTGGATTGGTACACCGAAAAAAAAATCGAACTTTT
>DASPNN010000503.1:0-2571 GCA_035626495.1 Chryseosolibacter sp. | reverse complement strand
CCGAAATATCTCCGGCATGACGATGAAGACGAGCGCGGGTCCTTCAGCCGGGGATTTGCCTGCAGAAAACACAAGCGGAAACACCATCAGTCCTGCGAGAAATGCAATGATGGTGTCCGCCCAGGTGATCACCGACGATGATCGGATGATATTTTCATCCTTACGCATGTACGATCCGTAGGTCATCAGTCCTCCCACACCGAGGGAGAGCGTGAAGAACGACAACTTTAACGCTTCGAATATGGTTTGTGGTGTGATTTCGCTGAAATCCGGAATCAAATAGAACCTCACCCCGTCCTGGGCCGATGGCAAGGTCAGGCTGTATCCGATCAGTCCCAGCAGAATGATCAACAAACCTGGCATCAGGATACTGTTTGCGCGCTCGATTCCTTTCTGAACACCCCCGGCCACGGACGCCGCTGTGGCAAACAAGAACGCGAAGCTATACATCAGGTTCGCCGGCACGTTGTTGACAAACTTGCCGAAGAAGGCCCGGTAGTCCTCTTCGCCAAGCAGTGATCCGGTGGAGATTTCGACGAAGTATCCGAATGCCCAGGCTGCCACTACATTGTAATAGGAAAGGATCAGCGTGCTGCTGACAACGCCGGCCAGCCCCAGGAGCGCCCATCGTTTGCTGCCCAGGGTTGTGTAAGCGCCGTAGGGATTCCGCCGTGTAGCCCGGCCCATGGCAAATTCACCGACCATGACCGGGAAACAAAAAAGGAAAATGCAAAGCAGGTAAATGATCAAAAAGACGGCGCCGCCATGTTGTCCGGCAAGGTAGGGAAATCGCCAGATGTTACTTAGGCCGATAGCCGAACCGGTTGCTGCAAGGATGAATCCAATGCGGCCCGAAAAGCTCCCACGGGCACTCATCTTTTACCGCTTGTCTTAGGCATATTTCCCACAAAGTATTGCATAAACTATAAATAATAAAAATCCGTTAACGTTGATAGATTGACGGCATTTGGGACGAGAGGCGTAATTTTATTACACCACCCGGAACGTTTAGAACTTTTGCCTAAATTAACGGTATCTACCAGAGGCTTTATGGACGATTTCAGGAAACTTACCACGCAGGAGAAGGCACTTCGTATTAACCTAAGCAAAGCCATTTACGGCTCGTTTGCCGAGATCGGCGCAGGCCAGGAAGTAGCCGCCAATTTCTTTAAGGTGGGCGGCGCATCCGGAACAATAGCCAAAACCATTTCGGCTTACGACATGAAATTCAGCGATGCCATTTATGGAGTATGCGAGCGATACGTTTGCGAGGACAGGTTAATGCAGATGCTCGACCACGAATATGTACTGCTCCCGGAACGTTTGCCGCACCGCATCGAGACCACGCGTTTTTTTGCCTTTGCCGATACCGTTGAGATCCTCAACTATGAACGCACTAACCAAGGCCACGGCTGGATGGGTTTGCGTTTCCAGCTCCGTCCCCAAACAGATGCGAACGAATGTGTGATTCATGTCAAGATGCACGATACAGATCCCCTTCAGCAGCAGCTTGCCCTTGGAATCGTCGGAGTGAACATGCTTTACGGGTGTATGTTCATGAGCGATCCTGAAGAGATCCTGATGTCCCTCGTCGACGGACTGACCGCACGCCGCATCGAAGTGGATATGTTTCGCCTCAGCGGCCCGGATTTTAAACATGTCGACAACCGATTGATGGCCCTGAAGATGGTGAAGAACGGATTGACGAAGGCCGCCATGTTCGGGCCGGATGGAAACGTCATGCAGCCTTCGGACGAGCTGTATAAAAAGAACGTACTGGTGTTGCGCGGGCGTTTTCGCCCGCCGACGCACGTGAATGTCGATATGCTGTTGACTTCGCGCCGCCATTTCAGAAAAGAACCGGATGTGGAACGCTCGAAAATTGTGTTGATGACCGAGCTGACCCTGAACGACCTGAGCCCCGATGGCAAAATTGACGAACGTGACTTTCTTCACCGCGCCGACATTATTTGTTCGCTCGGACAAAGCGTATTGATCTCCAATTATTTCGAGTATTATCGACTTGTCGACTACCTGTCGCGCATTACCAAAGGCAAAAAAATCGGGATCATCATGGGCATCCACGCGTTGCATAAAGTATTTGAGGAAAAGACGTATGAAAACATCCGCGGCGGGATCCTGGAGTGCTTTGCTTCACTGTTCGGCACCAATGTCAAGCTGTACATTTATCCTGCGATGCGCAAGGATTCCAGCGAACTCTATTCATTAAAGGATTTCGAGCAAGGGCTCCCACCCAATTTGAAGAACCTTTTCCGGTACCTCATGGATAATAACAAGCTCGAGGATATCGATGATGCGAATGCCAAGAATTTGCATATTGTTTCGGACAACGTCCTTGCGATGATCAGGAAAGGAGAGCCAGGATGGGAGAAATTCGTGCCGCACAAGGTGGAAGAAGCGATCAAGAAATTCGGTCTGTTCGATTACCCGCTTTCGCATGACACCCAGCAGGAGGTTTCACTTGCAAGCTAAACGCAGTCGCCAACTTGAAGCTCTTTCGTTAAACTCCGTCCATCCGTATATACCATGTCAGATCATTTGATGAAGCTC
>DASPNN010000502.1:0-6170 GCA_035626495.1 Chryseosolibacter sp. | reverse complement strand
CCACAAAAGTTGTGAAACATTTCTTAATAAAACAAAACCTTCGTTCGTTCTTGACCAGCTAATATCCTGTTGGTTTTTGGTGATCACGCAAAAGACATAATCGCCGTGGGGGGCGTTGACCAATACGACCTCGGACCGAGACGCGTCGACAGCGCCTTGCTTTGACGCAGCCTGTACGTAGGGTGGTATTTGCGATAGCGCCTTGCTGTCAAAGTAAATCCGCACCAGATTCCTGTAAATCCTTTCGCTCGCCCGCGGGCTGATGACTTTGCCGTTGCGGATCATGACCAGGAGTTCAGCCATTTCGCGTGGCGTCGTCTGGCCCCACCCGTAGCGTTGGCGGGCAGCCTCACGCCCAGGCGTGCGGGAGTTGACTCTTGTGAGCTGAAATCCGTTTTCTTCCAGCCAGCGGTTAATTTCCGTTCCTGTTCCTGCCAGTGACTGGCACCAAAGGCTCGCGGTATTGTCACTGGTGGTGATCATCAGCATGAGCAGTTTTGACAGCGCGATTGTTTCGCCGTTTTTGAATGAACCGAGAATGTCCTCCCCTGGATAGAGTAATGAATCCTTGTAGGTGAGCACAGTGTCGTAACCGATATTCCTCTTTTCGATCTGGTTAAAGATTCCGATGGTGATCGGAACTTTGATCATACTTGCGGTAGGATACACTGAGTCGGCATTGATTGCTGCAAACCGGCCAGTCTTGAGGTGCCGCACATAAATGCCTACGTCTGCATGGGTCGCTTTCACAATTTCCTGCAGCTTAGCCCGAAGTTTCCTGTCTTCTTTTTGAGCACGTGCATTTGCGAAAACAAAAAGACAAAAGATGGCCGTGGCGAAATATTTGATCATAACTTTTACTTTTGTGCGGCAATGGCAGAGATCGGTAAAGATATAAATAAAGCGAAGTTTCTTCTCGAACGCGGAGAACTGGTCGCCATCCCCACGGAAACTGTTTACGGACTGGCGGCCAACGCGTTGAACCCCTTGGCCGTCGCAAGAATCTTTGAAGTGAAAAAACGGCCATACTTTGATCCTTTGATCGTGCACATCTCCGATATCGCACAGGCAGAGTTGTATGCAGCGCCACTGCCGGAGGCTGCTCGGGAGCTGGCGAAAAAGTTTTGGCCCGGCCCTCTTACTCTGCTCGCAAAAAAAAATGAACGTATCCCCGACCTGGTCACCGCGGGTCTCGACACCGTTGCCTTGCGCTGTCCCAACCATTCCATGACGCTCAGGCTGCTCAAAAACCTTGAATTTCCCCTTGCGGCTCCCAGCGCGAACCCATTCGGCTATGTCAGCCCAACAATGCCTGCCCATGTGCAAGAGCAGCTCGGGAAGGACATCGACTATATCCTGGACGGCGGCCCTTGCGATGTAGGCATCGAATCGACCATTATAGGATTTGACAACGCAGTTCCGACCATATTTCGGCTTGGAGGGCTCAGCCTGGATGTTATCGAAGCGGTTGTAGGCACAGCCGTCGTCAAAAATTTTTCAACCTCAAATCCACTCGCGCCCGGCCAGCTGAAAAGCCACTATGCACCACGCATCAAGCTCATTTTGGGCGATCCTGCCGAAATGCTAAGGATGCACGATGCCGCGCTCGTCGGTGTGTTGAGCTTCACCGATGATTTTCATGCACCCCATCAGATCGTTCTATCCCGGTCGGGATCGCTGGTAGAAGCAGCCCATAACCTGTTCACAGCGCTCCGGGAACTAGACAAAATGCCCATCGATTACATCATTGCCCAACAAGTTCCTGATACGGGTCTGGGCAAGGCGATCAATGACCGGTTGCAACGCGCCGCGGCTGAAGGTTGAAAAAATCTTGCGGTTGGAAGTTGAGAAACGATGTCTTAAATTTTAATGTTAAACTCAATCCGAACCCTGCTAATGGAAAAGACAAAGAAAATTTTGATACTCACCGGTGGTGGTGACTGTCCTGGTCTGAACGCGGTAATCCGCGGTGTTGCCAAAAGGGCGCGCAAGGAAAAAAACTGGGACGTTTACGGCAGCATTGAAGCGTTCAACGGAGTTTTGCACGAGCCTCAGGAACTGATCCGGCTGACCAGCAAGCGCACAGCAGGTATCCATGTGAAGGGTGGAACGATTCTAAAAACCACCAATAAGGGAAACCCCATCAAGTTTCCAATAGTCCAGCCTGACGGTAGCGTAAAGTTTACGGATCGTTCGGACGAGCTTGTTCGCAAACTCAAGGCCTTGAAGTTCGATGCGGTAGTTAACATCGGTGGCGATGGGTCGCAGCGGATATCGAAAGAATTGTACGACAAAGGCGTGCCGATTATCGGCGTACCGAAAACGATCGACAACGATCTTTCCGCGACAGATGTAACTTTTGGCTTTCAAACGGCGGTCCAGATTGCCACAGACAGCTTCGACAAGCTTGTCACTACGGCCGAGAGCCATCACCGCGTCATGATCATGGAGGTGATGGGCAGGGATGCCGGCTGGATCGCGTTGCACACGGCGATCGCCGGTGGCGCAGAAGTGTGCCTCATTCCTGAAATCCCCTACGACATTCAAAAGATCGTCAGGCGTATCAACCTGCGTTACAAGAAAGGCCGCGGTTTTGTCAACATTGTCGTCGCAGAAGGCGCTAAACCGAAAGACGGCGGCGTCACGTCCACGAAAGGTGAAAAGGGTTCAGAACATGTAAGGCTGGGCGGCGTCGCGTTTCAGCTCTCCAAACAACTGAAAGACGCAGGGTGCAAAGCCGAAATTCGCGAAACGGTCCTCGGCCACGTCCAACGTGGCGGGAGTCCGACGGCGTTCGACCGCGTGCTGGCGACCCTTTTCGGTGTCAAGGCGTTCGAGCTCGTGCTTGCCGGGCAATTCGGAAGGATGGTGGCATTTAGAAACAACACAATTACGTCCGTAACGTTGGAGGAGGCTACAAAAACCTACAACGTCGTGAGTGCTGACTCTTATCTTGTTCAGGCTGCAAAGGGACTTGGTATCAGCTTCGGCGATTGAAAGACCGGTTTTGTTCAAACGTTTCCGGAAAAAAATATTGCAGGAGCTGCGATGAGTGTCCAGTTTTACTAAATTCGTCCCCGTTTCTTCCTAAACCCATTAAACTACATTCATGAAAACGGTAAAGGATATCAGCTTCAAAGGTAAACGCGCCCTGATTCGCGTTGATTTTAATGTACCGCTTGACAAGAGTTTCAATGTTACAGACGACAACCGGATCCGTGCCACGATTCCGACATTGAAAAAAATACTTCAGGATGGCGGAAGTTGTATCCTCATGTCACACCTTGGCAGACCGAAAGAAGGGGCTGAAGAAAAGTATTCTTTAAAGCACACTGTGAAAACAACCGAAAACTTGCTGGGGCGCAAAGTTGATTTTGCCAATGATTGCATTGGTGAGGAGGCCAAGCAAAAAGCTGCTGCGCTGAAACCGGGAGAAGTCCTTTTGCTTGAAAACCTGCGATTCTACAAAGAAGAAGAAAAAGGCGACGCGGGCTTTTCCGAAAAACTCGCGAAGCTGGGGGATATCTATGTGAATGATGCATTTGGTACGGCACATCGCGCGCACGCTTCGACTACAATCGTGGCGAATTACGTAAAAGAGAAGTGCGCGGGTTTTGTGATGGCGGCTGAGCTGGATAACGCGAAGAAGGTGATGGAAAACGCCGAAGAACCATTTACGGCAATCATGGGCGGCGCGAAGATCTCCGACAAAATATTGATCATCGAAAGGTTGCTCGACAAGGTCGACAATCTCATCATCGGGGGCGGAATGGCGTACACGTTCTTTAAGGCGCTGGGCGGCTCAGTAGGAAAATCGCTGGTTGAAGAAGACAAGCTCGGTCTCGCAAAGGAACTGATCCAGAAAGCCAAGGCAAAAGGCGTCGAATTGCATTTGCCTATCGATTCGGTAGTGGCAGACAAGTTCGACGCGCAGGCCAGCACAAATATTTCACCCAACAACGCCATCCCTGAGGGCTGGATGGGACTCGACATTGGCCCACAGGCGACAGAGGTTTTTTCAAAAGTGATTGAGGGTTCAAAAACGATTTTATGGAACGGGCCGATGGGGGTCTTCGAGATGGACAAATTCGCAGCGGGTACGAGAAAAATAGCGGAGGCTGTTGTTCGCGCAACCGAGAAGGGCGGATTCTCACTAATAGGTGGTGGCGATTCAGCTGCGGCGGTAGCCCAACTGGGCTTCAATGAAAGGGTCAGCTATGTGTCGACGGGAGGTGGCGCGCTTCTGGAATACTTTGAAGGAAAGGTCCTGCCCGGCGTGAAGGCATTGGAGTAAGGCAATTAAATCGGTGACTTTCAAAACGTCAGATGTTAAACCTTCTGACGTTTTTTTTATTGAAACAGCTGCATGCCCATCATCAATAGGAAGATGGACAATCCGATCAGCATACTAATCAACTTTCGTGTCATCATACAATATTTATTTTAAGATCAATACCACTAACCACTTTTAACAAACACAATCTCAAAAATAGAGCCATCATCAAGGCGGTAATGATGGCTCAAAGAGTAACCGCATCAGTCAGACAACCTCTAACCAATACAAATCATCAAACCCCTTATCCCTATGGAAACTGTCCTCAATCCGCTGGTCACTCAGTTTCTTTCGGCAGTTTCTATCTGGAGGAAACCGACGCCCTTCCGTTTTTCGCATGGGAAGTGGCGGAAGCCGTCGACAAACGCTTCTTCGGTTTACCGTAAACCATCCCTTCGATCTGTTTCACAATCTTCTTAGCTTTCTTGTTGATGTTTTTCCGGGTACGTAATCCCGTAGCCGGCGCCAGCAGCAATGCTGCAATAGAGCCGAGCGCTGCACCAACCAAGACGCCCACAATTAATTTAGCATTTGTGTTCATAGTCAAACTATACACAGTCACTGAACAAATTATAATGCCAGAGTCAACCTTTACCGTCCAGCGGCAGCTTCCGTTGTTCCGGCTGTCTATTTTGGAACGTTACCGTCGACAAGCCTGCATGCATGACGACAAACTTCTACAGTTAGCGGGTGACACCAGCCGCTTGGCAGAAGCGGACGTGTAAAGATTAACACCGGGAGTATGTGTGCGGCACTTGTTATTAAAGGTTTTTAAAACCGCTTTATCGATCAATTCAACGTTTGAAAAGCCGAATGGCACGCCTTTCCATATTTCAGGCTTAGTAGGAAAAATATGTCCAACTAAATTTAAATTGTATGAATGGTATATTGAGAAATCTTTGTTCGCTGCTGACGGTGGGGTTGATCGCAGTGCTGGCGGCAACAAATGTACAAGCTCAGGAAAAGCCTCGCGTAGGTCTAAAAGGTGGTCTGAACCTAAGTAACTTATATGTCAATGAAGCCAACGATGAGAAAGCGAGATTCGGATGGCATGCTGGTCTTTATACACAGCTGTTTTCAAGCGGCGCGTTTGCGATTCAACCGGAATTGAACTTCTCCACCAAGGGAACCGGGATCACGTACGCCTATGCGGGACCGGGTGGTGTGAGTGTTGATCACGATCAAAACATCAACCTCTCCTATATTGACATTCCTGTCCTTGCCGTATTCAAGTTAGGCGAAGCTGCTGAAATTCACGCCGGGCCTTATTGGTCTTATCTGGTGCACGCAGAAATTCGTAACAACGAAGGCGACCCGAACAATGAGTTTGACGATGTCGATCGCAAGAATTTCGACAAGTGGGATTATGGTCTTGTAGGGGGAATTGGGTTTAACCTTGGTGAATCTGCACAGCTTGGTGCACGCTACAATTACGGACTTAACCCGATCGCTGAAACAGCTGGGGCAAAAAGGGTATTTGGCAATGCGAAAAACCAGGTTGCACAACTTTACCTCTCGTTTAACCTGAACGCTAACCGGAACGACCTGGATTATTAATTAGTCCGTGATCGTTCTAGAAACTAAAAAACCCCCCGCTAACGCGGAGGGTTTTTCATTTACAATATCTTGTAAATTGGAACAGATAGTTTTATAATCCCCTATCTAACGGCACGCAATAACCTTCTTTGCCTCGCTCTTAAAACCTTCGTTCTCTCTTCAGATTCGCTCGTTTCAATTCTACGGAAAAGCAATCTGGCCACAAAGTAAGACACAGAAACAAATAATACATAAGCACTAACCAGCGACAGCACAATAATCAGAATGTTCATAGCTTAAG